>JAZUJQ010000333.1:0-1589 GCA_045642845.1 Kiritimatiellia bacterium | reverse complement strand
CTGAACCGCCTGCCGCGCGGGTGATCTTCACCGTGGCCTCATCGGAAGTGTCACGCGCCCACGCGGGGCCGAACGAAAAACCTTCGAACGGATTTTCGATGTTCTTGTTTTCTTCGTCACTCATTTTCGGTTGACTCCTTTTCGGTCGTTTCCGCCTGCGGTTGTTCCGGATTTTCCGGCGTCGCCGCCTTTGGTTTCTTCACGTAGTTTTCCGCATTGCGCATCTTGCGCCGGCCCGGAGGAGGCGGCGCGTCCGGCGCGGGCATTTCCTCGGCCTCGAGCGGCGCCACGCCGACGCGTTTGAGGCGCATGGAAATGATCGTCGAAATGCCTTTTTCCTGCTGCGTCACGCCGTACACGATGTCCGATCCGGCGATGGTGTGCTGGTTGTGCGTGATGATCAGGAACTGCGAAAGCTGCAGGAAATCCTTGAGCACGTCCACGAACCGTCCGATGTTCGAATCGTCGGGCGCGGCGTCGAGCTCGTCGAGAATCGCGAAAGGCGAAGGCTTGATTTCGTAGATCGAGAAAAGCAGCGCCACGGCGGTCATCGTGCGTTCTCCGCCGGAGAGCAGGGAAATGGACTGCGGACGTTTTCCCGGAGGACGCGCGATGATGTCGATGCCGCACTCCAGCAGATCGTCTTCGTCGATCAGTTTGAGTTCGGCGGTGCCGCCTCCGAAAAGACGCTGGTACATCTTCTGGAAATTCTCGTTGGCCTTGACGAAAGTCTCGCGGAAGCGGTCGACCGACTGGCGGTCGATGTCCTTGATGAGCGCGAGGAGTTTGTCCTTGGCTTCGGTGAGGTCTTTCTGCTGCGCGGTGAGGAATTCGAGGCGTTCCTCGCTCTTCTGGCAGTCTTCGATGGCGACGAGGTTGACCGGTCCCATCGCGTCCATCTTCTCGCGCAGTTCGTTCACCTTCGTCTGGCACGCCTCGAGATCCGGTTCGCCTTCTTCGCCCCAGTCCGGCGCGCGTTCGCACGAGAGTTCGTCGACCGTCATGTGCCAGTTGCGCTGGAGACCGTCGGCGAGATTCTGCAGCTGGATGCGCGCTTCGGCGAGCGCTACTTCGGCGTGGTTCTGGCGGGACGACGCTTCGTCGAGTTTCGCGCGTTCGCGCTGCAGCCCGGCTTCGGACGCGTCCGCATCCGCCTGTTTCCCGGCGCGCGCGGTGCGCAGCGCGTGCACCGCCGCATCGGCCTCAGCGGCGGCTTCGTCGAGCGCGGGGATGCCGTTCTCGGTCTCCTTGTTCTCCGCTTCGAGCCGTGCGATGCCTTCTTCGTAGCCGGCGAGGGATTCGCGGCGGGAACGGATCATGCCGTCCAGTTCGCCGAGGCGCGCGGCCACGGCGGAGAGCTGGCCTCTGGCCGATTCCGCGCGCTGGCTGACGGACGCATGCGCGAGGCGGGCGTCCGTGAGTTTGCTTTGCGCTTCGAGGAAGCCGGCTTCGGTCTTCCGGACCGTTTCGGACTGCGCCGCGACGGCGTCCGCCAGGCGCGTTCGCGAATCCGCCATGTCGTGGATCCGCGCCGAAAGATCGCGCGTGTGCTCCGTGGCGTCTTTGGAGGAAACGGTGAGCTTTTCGAG
>JAZUJQ010000332.1:0-3061 GCA_045642845.1 Kiritimatiellia bacterium | reverse complement strand
GCTTGGCCTCCGACTTGGTGCATTATCTCGGCAAAGCGCCGTCGCCCACGACGTTGCTCGCGGCGATGAAGGAAATCAAGCCGTACCTCGTCGTCACCGTGCCGATGGTGATGGAGAAGATCTACAAAAAATCGCTGAAGCCGGCGCTGTCGAAACCGGCCGTCAAGACGGCGCTGGCCGTTCCGGGCGTCTCGGCGATCGTGAAAAAGAAAATCGTCGCGCAGCTGATCGATTCGTTCGGCGGCCGCGTGCGCGAATTCATCATGGGCGGAGCCCCGTTGTCGCCGGAAGCCGAAGGATGCTTCCACAAAATCGGCCTGCCCTACACGGTGGGCTACGGCATGACCGAAGCCTGTCCGCTTCTCGCGTACGAAGATTGGCGGAAATACGTCCCCGGCTCGTGCGGCAAGGCGGTCCCGTTCGCGACGGTGCGCATCGATTCCGCCAACCCGCGTTACATCGTCGGCGAAATCCAGGCCAAAGGCGTCAACATCTGCTCCGGCTATTTCAAAAACGAAAAAGCCACCGAAGCGGCGTTCACGGCCGACGGATTCCTGCGCACCGGAGACCTCGGCCGCATGGACGAACACGGCAATCTTTTCATCTGCGGCCGCAGCAAGAGCATGATTCTCTCGGCGAGCGGACAGAACATCTACCCGGAGGAAATCGAGGCGGAGGTGAACCGCCAGGACTTCGTGGCGGAGTCCGTCGTTCTCGACCGCGGCGGAAAGATCACCGCCCTCGTCTACTTCGATCAGGAGGCGATCCGCAAGGCCGGTCTCGACGAAAAGCAGATCGCGGCGCTGCCCGACGCGGTGCTGCGCAACTCGAACCGCAGACTTCCGGCCTACAGCCGCATCGCCGCGGTCGAGACCGTCCAAAGGCCGTTCGAAAAGACGCCGAAACTCAGCATCAAACGCTTTCTGTACAAATAAGCCATGCTGAAACACCGACTCATCACGGGATTCACGGCCGGCGCGGCGGTGCTGGGCGCGTTGTTCCTGCTGCCGGCGTGGACGCATCTGGTGTGCATTTTCGCGCTGTTCTCGCTCGCCAACTCGGAATTCCGCGACATCGTGCACGGCGCCGGGCACCGCTACGAGTTCGCCGCGGTGACGATTTCAGGCGCGCTGCTTCTGCTTGCCACGGCGATCGAATCCCCGGTGGCGATGAGTTATTTCCGCGAATACATTCCGCGCCTCGCGAACGATACCGCGCCGCGCATGGACGCGTCGAATTTCATTCTCGCGCTCACGCCCGCGGTGCTGCTCGCGCTCGGCGTGCTCAGCCGCCGCACGGAGCGCGCGCTGGAGACTTCGGCTTTGTCGTTCGCGGGTTTCTGGTACGTCGCCGTGCTGCCGTCGTTTCTCATCCGCATCATGTTCGAATGGCCGATAATCCCGGACGGCCGCACGAACTACACGGGACGTCTGCTGATACTCGTCTTCATACTGCTCGTGAAGTTCGGCGACATCGGCGGATACGCCATCGGCTGCTCGTTCGGAAAGCACAAACTCATTCCGGCGATTTCTCCGAAAAAAACCGTCGAAGGGCTGTTCGGAGAATACTCGTTCTCCCTCGCGGTCGGGCTGATCGTCTGGGCGATTCTGCGCACGCGTTGCGACGGCATGCTCGGCATGCTGCGCTTTCCCCTCGTCCACGCGGTCGCGCTTTCCCTGCTGCTCACGACGACCGGCGTGCTCGGCGATCTGGCGGAATCGCTTCTCAAACGCTCCGTCGGCGTGAAGGATTCGTCCGCGCACCTGCCCGGCATGGGCGGCGTGCTCGACGTGCTCGACAGTCTGCTTTTCTCCGCCCCGTTCATGTACGCGTACACGGTATGGTTTTTGAAATGAGCGACGCCGCCGCAATCGCAAGACCGGACGACCTGCTCGTCATCGCCGGCGCCGGAGATCTGCCGCGCCTGGTGATCGAGGGCGCGCGCGCGGCCGGCGTGAAGCGGGTGGGCGTGCTCGGCGTCGAAGGCGCCACCCCGCGCGCGACGCTGCGTCTGGGCGATTGGCGCGACCGCGTGCCGTTCTCCCCGCGCAAGTTCCGCGAAAGCGTGGCGGCGTCGGGATTCCGCCACGTGATTCTCGCCGGTCAGATAAGTCCGCTCGCGTTTTTCCGCGCGGCGTTCGACCCCGAACTCGTGGCTATGTTCCGCGAAATGAACGCGCACAACGCGCACACGCTTTTCGGCCGGTTGATCCGGGAAACCGAGGCTCTGGGCACGGTCGTGCTGCCGTCGTCGCTTTTCCTCGGCGCGCACATTCCCAAGGCCGGCGCTCTCACCGACACGCCGCTCTCCCCGGATCAGGAGCGCGATCTGGAATTCGGGCGCGGCATCGCGATGGGCGTGTGCGAACTGGACGTCGGCCAGACGGTCGTCGTGAAGGACGGCGTCACGCTCGCCGTCGAAGGGTTCGAAGGCACGAATTCCACGATCCGGCGCGGAGGGCGGATCGCGCGTTCCGGCGCAATGGTGGTGAAGGTCGCCAAGCGCGGACACGACATGCGCTTCGACATCCCCGTGGTCGGGCTCAAAACGCTGCGCGTGATGCGCAGGGCGCGTTGCACCGCGCTCGCCGTGCAGGCGGGCCGCACGCTCTTCATAGACAAACCGGCCGTGGTGCGCGAAGCGAACCGCCGCGGCATCGCGATAGTCGCTTTCGATTCCGGCCTGCCGCCGGCGCCGGTGCTGCAATGAACCCGTTTTCCGCCAGCTACAAATTCGGACTGCGCGCCCCGGTGCGCTCCAAACTGGCGCTCGCTTTGTTCGCCATGACGGCCGCGGTGGTGTTCCTGCTTCCAGCGCGTCTGCATTCGGACGGCACGGCTGCTGGCGATCTGCGCATGATTCTCACGTGGACTCTCGGCACGGCGGGATTCCTGCTCGGCGCGGCGACGCTCTGGTCGGGTTGCGCTTCCTTCTCCGCCGAAATGGAGGACAAACGCTACATCGCCGCGGCGCTCGCGCCGGCGCGGCGTTTTCCGATGGTGCTCGGACGGTTTCTCGGACTGCTCACGCTCGACGCCGCGCTTCTCGCGTTCGCGCTGG
>JAZUJQ010000331.1:0-2523 GCA_045642845.1 Kiritimatiellia bacterium | reverse complement strand
ATCGGCGCGACGACGCTCAACGAGTACCGCCAGTACATGGAAAAAGACGCCGCGCTCGAACGCCGTTTCCAGCCGGTGACGGTGGACCAGCCCGGCGTGGAAGACGCGATCTCGATACTCCGCGGTCTGCGTGAACGCTTCGAGCTGCACCACAACGTCCGCATCCAGGACGCCGCACTCGTTTCCGCGGCCGTGCTTTCCGACCGGTACATTTCCGATCGTTTCCTGCCCGACAAGGCGATCGACCTCGTGGACGAAGCCTGCGCCTCGATCCGCGTCGAAATGGATTCCATGCCCGCCGAGCTCGATGAAATAACGCGCAAGTCGATGCGCCTTGAAATCGAAGAAACCGCGCTCAAAAAAGAAAAGGACGCCGCTAGCGTCGAGCGGCTGGCCGCGTTGCGCAAGGAACTCGCCGGACTCAAGGAGAAATCCGCCAGCATGCGGACGCAGTGGGAAAAAGAAAAAGCGGAAATCGAAAGCGTGCGCAAACTCCGCAAGCAGCTCGCCGATCTGCGTCGCGTCTGCGAAGAAAAAGAGCGCGCGTACGACCTCGAAGGCGTCGCCAAACTCCGTTACGGCGAAATTCCGGCGTTGGAGAAAAAACTCGAGGACATGCAGAAGAGTTTCGAAAAGGAGACGCACGGTTCAGCCGAACGCCTGCTGCGCGAAGAGGTCACGGAGGATGAAATCGCGGACGTCGTGTCGCGCTGGACCGGGATTCCGGTCAAACGCCTCATTGAAAGCGAACGCGAAAAACTGCTCCGCCTGCCCGAAGAACTGCACAAACGCGTCATCGGCCAGGACGAAGCCGTGCAATGCGTCTCCGAAGCCGTGCTGCGCGCACGCGCCGGCATTCAGAACGCATCGCGCCCGATCGGATCGTTCCTGTTTCTCGGTCCGACCGGCGTCGGCAAAACCGAACTCGCGAAAGCGCTCGCGGCGGAATTGTTCGACAGCGACCGTCAGGTCGTCCGCATCGACATGACGGAATACATGGAGAAACACAGCGTCTCCCGCCTCGTCGGCGCGCCTCCCGGATACGTCGGTTACGACGAAGGCGGTCAGCTCACCGAAGCCGTGCGCCGCAAGCCGTATTCCGTCGTGCTGTTCGACGAAATCGAAAAGGCGCATCCGGACGTGTTCAACATCCTGCTCCAGGTGCTCGACGACGGCCGTCTGACCGACTCCCACGGGCGCACGGTCGACTTCCGCAACACGATTCTCATCCTCACGTCGAACCTCGGTTCGCACGAACTGCTCAACGGCATCGGAGCGAACGGCGAAATCGATCAGAAGACCCGCGACGCCGTCATGGCGCTGCTGCGCGAATCGTTCCGTCCGGAATTTCTGAACCGCCTTGACGAAACGGTGATGTTCAAACCGCTCGCGAAGGATGAAATCCGCGGCATCGTGCGCCTGCTTCTGCGCGATCTTGAAGGACGCATACACGCACGCGGCCTCACGCTCGCGGTCACCGACGGCGCGGTCGACCTCATCGTCGAACGCGGATACGATCCGGTCTACGGAGCGCGTCCGCTCAAACGCGAAATCCAGACGTCGCTTGAAAACGAACTCGCCCGGGTCATTCTCAAGGGCGCCCTCGCCGACGGAACGACGGTGACCGTCGACGCCGACGGCAAAGGCGGCTTCGTCTTCACGCCCGAGGAGAAGCGGGGCTGAAGCGCACGCCGCCCGGAGGACGGCGATGCAAAAAGCGCGTGCGCGGGGATCGCTCCCCGCGCACGCGCCGCTTATCCGTGAAACGCGGATCAGTCCTTGATTTCGCCGGACTTGAGGCGGCGGAAGTAGTCGCGCGTAAGGCGACCGACCGTGGGAGCGAGCAGAACGAGCGCCACGAGGTTCGGGAAGGCCATGAGTCCGTTGAACGTGTCGGCGACGCCCCAGACGACGGAGACCGTCAGGTACGGACCGATGAAGACGACGAGCACGTAGAGCAGGCGGTAGACCATGACAACGCCCTTGCGCTTCGGCCCGACGAGGTACTCGAGGCACTTCTCGGCGTAGTAGTCCCAGCCGAGGATCGTCGTGAAGGCGAAGAACGCCAGGGCGACGGTGAGGAAGAGCGGCCCGAAGAGATCGGCGTTCGGCAGGAACCCGAGACCCTTCTTGAATGCCTCGATGGTGATGTCCACGCCCTGCAGTCCGAGGGAAGGCTCCCAGGCGCCCGTGACGACGATCGCGAGACCGGTCATCGTGCAGATGACGATCGTGTCGAAGAAGGTGCCGGTCATGCAGACGAGCCCTTGGCGGACGGGTTCGTTGGTCTTGGCCGCGGCGGCGGCGATCGGGGCGGAGCCGAGACCGGCCTCGTTCGAGAAGATGCCTCGGGCGATGCCCTTCTGCATGGCGATGAAGATCGTGCCGACCATGCCGCCGGTGAAGGCCTTCGGGTTGAACGCGGCGCGGACGATGAGCTCGAGCGCGGCGGTGATTTTGGAGAGGTTGCCGAAGAGCAGGAACGCGCAGATGACAACGTAGAAGACCGCCATGAACGGCACC
>JAZUJQ010000330.1:0-2133 GCA_045642845.1 Kiritimatiellia bacterium | reverse complement strand
GGCTCGAACCCGCCTTCGGCGTTCTTGTTGAACTGCATGAAGACGTCGTTCCAGATTTCGATGTACTTGCCGCAGTGGCAGCCGGGACGGCAATCGGGGCCGCACTTGTCCTTGCCGGTGTCGATGAACATCTCGGTATCGGGGCCGCACGGACCGGTCTCGCCGGCGGGACCCCACCAGTTGTCCTCGCGCGGCAGACGGAAGATGCGCTCCTCGGGGATGCCGTGCGATTTCCAGTTCGCCACGGCCTCTTCGTCGGCCGGAATCCCCTCTTCGCCGCGGAACACCGTCACGTTGAGCTGTTCGGGCGAAAAGCCGAGTTTCGTCGTGAGGAACTCGAACGACCACGAAATCGCTTCCTTTTTGAAGTAGTCGTTGAGCGACCAGTTTCCGAGCATTTCGAAGAACGTGAGGTGGGCGCTGTCGCCGACTTCGTCGATGTCGCCCGTGCGCACGCATTTCTGCACGTCGGTGAGGCGCGTGCCGGCGGGATGTTCCATCTTGCCCATCAGATAGGGGACCAGCGGATGCATGCCCGCCGTCGTGAACAGAACGGTGGGATCGTTCTCCGGGATGAGCGACGCGCCGGAAATGAGCGCATGGCCCTTGGATTTGAAAAATTCGAGATATGCGGAACGGAGCTGGTCGGCTGTGATCTTCATTACTCTGCCTCGGTTGTTAAAAAGATGCGCGCTATTCTAGTATTTCGCGCATGGCATTGCAAAGCGGCGCGCACGGAAATGTCAAAGCGCATGAAATTGCAGCGCATGGCTATGATCGGAACCGCCACGCCGCCTGAAAAATGGATGAAATAAGCAATGCCGCGGCAACGCCGCCGCAGTTTTGCCGACATTCTGAAATACTCGAGAATGACGCAGGCGCTCACCGGAGACCAGTAGAGCATTCCGCCGACATGACGCACCGCCATGCCAAGAACAAACAAAATCGGCCATGACACCGAAATGACGAACCATTCCAAAAGCGCATCATTTCCATACCGGTTGAACTGAACGGACAATGCCTATGCAGCAAATGCCGGCAGCCACTTTTTCATAAATCAAACTCCGGCAAATCACCGTGAATTGATGCGTTTTCAGCATCATGCGGACCAGTCGTAAAATCCAAAGTCCCGGCGATGTTCCAGCCGTCGTGGACGAACCGCGTCACCGGGCCTGGCGTCGCTTTGATGCACGTTCCGTTTTCGCTCACGGAGGTCAATCTGTTCATCGCGTCCCAAGTATATGTGCGGACCCCGTCCGAAACAAGATTGCCGTTCGCGTCGTACGAGAGACGCGCGCCGCCGACGAGGCGCATGAAAGCACGAAACCACCGGCGACGGACGAAAACGCCGTGATGCGGAGACCGGACGCGGTCTCCGGGGATGCGAGCCGGGGAGGCGCGCGCAGGAGCGGCGCGGGCGCGTTCGTGTAGGCGTCGGCGACGGCGGCGGGAATCAGCCGGTACTCCGCCACGACGTGGGAAAGCTCGCGGTACGCGGGCGGGACGACGTCGAGCGGAAGCCCGCGGAGACGCAGAAGCCACGTGGTCGCGTACGGCGCGGAAGGCGCGATGGAGTGGAATTCGTCGCCGTCGGCGTTGTAGAACACCGCTTCGCCCGTGAAATCGTCGAAACGCACGGAAAACGGATACGTCGTGAACCCGGAATCTGTTTCGGGGACGAGCCCGGCCTTGAACGCGAACGGCCAGGATGGATCGGCGTCGTCGAACGGGACCGCGCCGCAGTCGCGGAAAAGCGGTTCCGCGCCGGGCATGAGCACGCCGGTCCCGGCGGCCACGAGCGAAGAAAGCTCCTGCGCCGCGTCGGCCGGCGAGGCGATGTCAACGCGCATGGTTCCGGCGCACGCCGCCTCCGCCGCGAAGAAAACGACTGCAAGCGTCCGTTTCATGGCACGGAGTTTAACCGAACGATCCGGTCGGGCGCAACGGCAATCACGGGAAAAATACCGGAATCAAACGGCGCGTCCGTCCGGCGGGTCGGGACGGCACAAGGGCGCGCGGCTCAGATCGCTTCAAGCAGGAAACTCACCGGACGGAAACCGTCGTTGCACGAGATCATGGCGCTGGCCGGGTTCTTCATCCAACCGTCGTAAAAATTTCCGCCGCCGCCCGCGA
>JAZUJQ010000329.1:0-2482 GCA_045642845.1 Kiritimatiellia bacterium | reverse complement strand
GCAGATGGAGGAGGCGATCGGCCTGCTGAGGAAACACGACGACGAATTGAACCGTCTCGAGATCATCGCGAGTTCCGGCGTCCTGGGCATCCGCGAGTCCCGCCGCATCGTCGGCGAGTACGAAATCACGGCGGACGATCTGCTTTCCGGCGCGAAACACGACGATGCGGTCTGCGAGGTCGAGTTCAACGTCGACGTCCACACCAAGTCGAACCTCGGGCAGCGGTGCTACAAAGTCAAACCGTACGACATTCCGTTCCGGGCCATGCTTCCGAAAGGCTGGGACGGCATCGTCGTGGCCGGACGCTGCATTTCCGGCACGCACGAGGCGATGGCTTCGTACCGCGTCACGGGCGACTGCTGCCAGATGGGCGACGGCGCCGGCAGAATCGCCGCGTACGCCGTCACGCACGGCGTTTCCCTCAGGGAAGTCCCGGTGCGCGAAGCCGTGGGCGAATACAAAATCGCCGTGACCACGGTGTGATTCGCTCCGGCGTTTTTACGGCCTTTCCGTCGTTTGCCTTGCCTATCCGCATCTTGTAGAATGCACGGCGTACGGCGGTGAGGCTTCCGCAAGCCGTTGCACCGTGAAACAAACCCGTCTTCGAAAATGAATTCAAAGATTTTCAAACCGTTTTTCCGTCCCGAACGTCTGGTCCAGGACGAAGGATGCGTGTTTTCGTCACAGCCGACCGACGGCGCCCGCTGGATCGCGTTCGACGGCCCGTTGAACAACGCGGAGGGCGATTTTCTGCGCTTCCGCTGCGCCTTCGACGCGCTTCCGGGCGAGCCGTTGCGCATCGATTTTTCCGGCGACGAGCGTATCATCGCGATGCTCGACGGAGAACCGTTCGCCGAAGGTCCGGACCGCGGTCTGATCAACCACTGGCATTCGTCGTCGTTCGAGGCCGGGACTCTGCCGCCCGGCAGGCACCTGCTCGAAGCCGCGGTGTGGCGTCTCGGCGAAAGAGGCCCGCTCGCGCAGCTCTCGCGCAGATGCGGGTTCGTGCTCAAAGCGGAGGGCGCGTACGACGAGGCGCTCACGACGGGCAAGGCTCCGTGGATCGCGGCCAGAGTGCCCGGCACCCGCATGGTCGACGGCGACCGCTGCGGCGCGTTCGGCGTGGGCTGGACCTGCGAGGTGCGCGGTGCGTCGTGCATCGACGAGGTTCCGCCGGATTCGGAATTCTCGCCCGTCGTGAACATCGATGACGAAGACGCCTACTGCAATCCCTGGGGATGCCGCGGACACGGGCGTTCCCTGTTTCCGACGATCCTGCCGCCGCAGATGTCGGAACGCCGCGCGTGCGGCGTGATGCACGACGCCGCCGGCACGCCGGACTTCCGGCCTTCCGACGCGCTTGAAGTGCCTCCGCATTCATCACGGACGCTGTTCTGGGACCTCGGCGATTACTACTGCGCCTATCCCGATTTCACCGTCCGCGGCGGAGCCGGCGCCAGGATTTCGTGGGGCTGGGCCGAGTCGATGCGCGATCCTGAAACCAAACGCAAGTGCCACCGCGATCTCTGGAAGGGCAAATTCTTCCGCGGCTTCACGGACGTTTTCCTGCCGGACGGCCGCGCCGACGCGCATTTCACGACGCCGTGGTGGCGGTGCGGCCGCTGGTGCCGCATCGAGATCGAGACCGCCGGCGAACCGCTGCGCATCGACGGTTTCGCGATAGTCGAGTCCCGCTATCCGTTCGACGGCGAGGAGTCGTTCGAATGCGACGACGAATCGATCGCCGGCGTGCGCAGGATATGCCTCCGCGCGCTCCAGATGTGTTCCCACGAAATGTTCTTCGACTGCCCGTACTACGAGCAGCAGATGTATCCGGGCGACACCCGCGTGCAGATGCTCGCCCTCGGCGCGGCGACGCGCGACGACCGTCTGATCCGCCATTCGATGAATCTTTTCGACTTCGACCGGCGCGACGACGGCCGCACGGGCATGAATCTGCCCACGCGCGGCACGCAGGAGTCGATGACGTACACGTTCTGCTGGCTCCTGATGTATCCGGATTACGTCCGCATGCACGCTGACGACGGATGGCTCCGCGCGCGCCTTCCGGGAATGCGCCACGCGCTGTCCGGCGTCGAACTCTACGAATGCGCCGACGGTCTCGTCGGCAAGCTCCCAGGGTGGAGTTTCATGGACTGGGTCCCGTCGTGGGAACACGGCGTCGCGCCCGACGGCGGACTTCCCGGCGCGGTCAACGCCGAGAACAATCTCTTCTATCTGCTCTGCCTGCGGGGCGCCGCCGAAGTCGAGGACGCGTTCGGCAACGGGTTGATGGCGGCGCACTGGCGCGCGAAGGCCGAACGCCTCGCCTCCGCGATTTCGGCCGCGTTCTGGGACGAGTCCCGCGGGATGCTCGCCGACGATCCCGCGCACGGCCGTTTCAGCGAACACGCGCAGTGCCTCGCGCTGCTTTCCGACTGCTTCCCGGCGAATCGCGCCGAACGCATGTTCAAGGGTCTG
>JAZUJQ010000328.1:0-4784 GCA_045642845.1 Kiritimatiellia bacterium | reverse complement strand
TTGCACGGAACTGGTGAACGCGCCGCGGCCGGACGCGATCCTGATGAAACGCGGCCCGACCGGCAGATCGCGCAGCCCGACCGGCGCGGACGCTTCGACGCGTGCGACGCCGCCGGTGACGGCGCCGCCGCACGCGCCGTAATACCGGACTTCGTAGGAATTGAGCGACTCGATCCCTTCGTCGTCGTAGAAATGCACGTCGACGGCCAGCGTGCCGCGCGTGCCGCGCGGGACGAGCGCGACCGAGGCGTCGCGCGCGTCGGCGGACGCCGGCGCCGCGAACGCGTCGTCACGGCCGTCGCTTCCGAAATGCGAAACGTACGCGATTTCGGTTCCGGCGCGTTCCACCGCGTTGGATTCCGCGTCGCGCAGGCGCGCGAACGAGGCGGCGTCGGGCGTTTCGAAAGGATTCCCCCAGGCGTCGCGCAGGCGCGCCGAGCCGTCGCGCGGGGCGAGGTACGGACCGCGCCACCCGCACGGAACGAGCACGGAGGCGTCGCTCAAAACCTGTTTCTCGCTTTCGGGCACGACGAGATTTTCGGCGGTCGCCGGGCGCAGCGCGTATTCCGCGATGTCGTCCGGCCGCCGCCAGAGTTCCGAAAGGGTCAAACGGCCGCCGCCGTCGTCCGCCGCGCGCACGCCGCGGCCCGTGTCGACCAGAAAACCGCACGGTTCTTCTCCGGCGCGTTCGTCGTAGACCGCCGCCGCCGCGTCGCGGAGCAGCTTGTCGGAGAGGCGTTTTTTGCTTTCGCTCAAAGTTCTGGAAAACATCCGCTCCGTGAAAACGGCGAGAAGAGACATGATCGCCAGCACGGCGACAAGTTCGATCAACGTGAATCCGTTGCGTTTCAAGGCGTGTCCTCCTCGTAGACGTCGGATCGCGACAGAAACAGCACCAGATCGTCTCCGCGCGCGTTCGGTCCGCCGTCGGGACGCCGCCCCGCCAGACGCGCGTCGCGCCGGTCGCCGTCGGTGGGGACGCCGCTGACGGCTTTTTCAAGAAAACACGGCGCGTCGATTTTTCCGTCCGGTCCGGCGGAAACGATGCGTGCGTACGCGAAGCGCGTTCCGTCGGCTGTTCCGTCCGTGTCCCGGTCCGCGAACGCCTCCTGCGGCGGTATCTGCAGCACGTACGGATTGCCCCACGGGTCGAGCGGGGCGACGTCGAGTCCGCAGAAACCGTAGAGCGAACGGTCGATGTCCGGCAGCTGCGGATCGTGCCCGGACCGCCACAATTCGTCCGGAATGTTCAGTCCGCGCTTCGACGGATCGGGGAAGAAGCCGCGTTCTTCGGCGGTGGCGTCGCCGTCGAATCTGCGGTGGTCGCGCGACGGGAAAAAGCCGGCGGGAACGGTGCCGCCGCCCGTGGCGAGGTACGGACCCCGCCACCCGCGCGACGCATCCTCGTCCCATGACGAAAACGCGCCCGGTTCGGCGAATCCCGGCATGTCCCGGCCCGGAGCGTCGAGCCTGAACGCGGTTGAAGCGGAATCCGCGGCGTGGCCCCACAGATTCGTGGAAGCGAAAAGATTGCCGATGCGCAGATGCACCGGGGTGAAGCCCGGCAGCGTTTCCATGTCCGGAACGAGCCCCGGGGCGTTGGGCGCCCCGGTGAACGCCAGACGGATGGAATTCATTTCACGCAGCGCCGCCGTGCGCTTCGCATCGCGCAAAAGCCGGCCCGCCCGCGGCGCCACGAGCGCCGCGAGCGCGGCGATCACGGCGAGCACGAGCAACAGCTCGATCAACGTGAAAGCATCACTCGCCCCGTTTCTTTGCATCATCCGTATCAACGCACGCCGCGCGGAAAAAGTTCGGTCTTGACGCGAAAATCCGGCAAAATGACGCCGGGCCGACGGGCGGGGAACATCGTGTATGGTAAGTACACTGCCGTTATAACGCTTTCAAACGATCCAACGAAACCCGCAAAGCCAACACGAAGATGTTCGAAGAAACCGGCGTACTTGTCCTGATGGACAAGGATGGAGTAATCGACGACGTGTTCGACATTATTCCAAGAAGCCACAAAAAGAGAGCGACGAACGTGGCCGGCCGTTCGTGCGCTACTTCTTCGAATATGCCCCGTCCGGCTTCGAAGAAGTCAATCCCACGATCTATAGAGAGTCCGGTCTCAGAGTGGAACTCACGGAATCAAAGGCCCGGACGCCTATCCGTTTCGCGTCAAAAACTCTCCCACAAACCCCTTTTGAAGTCAACCGAAAAATGATTACCGACCCCGGAGACATCGATTACGGCACGGTGACCGACGTTCAGCTCGCCCCGTTCGGCGACTGGACGCAGACCGCCGAAGACAAGGACGGCAACCCCGTCGAAATCGTCCAGCACGTCACGCCCGAAACCATGGGGCGCGTCGTCGAGGCCTTTTCGAAGAAGGTGGTCGTCGACGTGGACCGCAAGAGCGCCGACGGCACGGACTCCAGGGCCGCCGCCTGGGTGAAGAGCGTCTGCGTGGATCCCGAGCGCGGGCTCGTCGGAGAAATCGAATTCACGCCCTACGGCGCGGACCTCGTGTCCGGCATGGAATACCGCTTCGTATCGGTCGGCATTGAAACGGATCGCGCCACAAGAGAATTCTTAAAAGAATCTTTTGAAGACCAAATCTTTATCTCGGGCGAAACCGTCAAGTGGAAAGCCGAATTGTTTCATGACGCGCTTATGGGCAAATCTTCAGAAGCATTCGTCGTAAAAGTCGGCAAAATAGGCGGCGGCACGTTGTCGAAACTCTCGCCGGAACAACGAGAGTATATGAAAAACAAAGGGCTTTCATTCACTCGTGATTTTGTCACGCATACCAAGAAACACACGAACGACAAACACCCGATCACGGAAGGAGATTACGATCTACTGCCTGTCATGTGGCGCGCAGTCGATCGCGCGTCAATCGACGAGCGCAACCGGTTGACGATAGAACTTGACGCTTTCGACGGCACAACGCTCGTTCTCGGCGTTGACGTCAAAGGATATCCAAGAGCATCGACGTTTTACAAAAAACAAGCCGCGCCGGTGGATGTGGACTAATGTCCCGAGGGCCGGACTTTCACCAGGCAACAAATCCCCAATGGCGCGACAACGCGAAATTAGCAGAAAAGAAATTTAAAAACAATGACCCTTCTTGAACTCCAGACCCGCATTGCGGAACACCTCAACGCCGATGAAACCCTCAAAAAAGGCGATTGCAAGGCCTTTGCCGAGGACTCGATGACCGTAGAGAACGATGTTGCCGTGCACATGCAGGAAGCCGTCAGAAAAGAAAAAGGGCTGCTCCATGACGACCGTGAATGAAGAGCGATTCAGAACGGCGAAACCGCCCACGTGCCTTTACGCGCTCTCCGGCACTCACGAAACCCGGCGCATGGAACAACCCTGCGACACGGGAATCTAGCACAGAACGTTTCGGAAAACAATGACCCTGCTTGAACTTCAAACGAACATCGCCGAGATCATAAACGGCGACGACACCCTCGCCAAAGGCGGCTGCAAGGCGGGCACGGAATCAGCCACATGCTGTCAAAGCATCCAGGCGATATTGATGAGCTTCCGAACGTAATAGCCCATGGCGAAGTCCATTCACATCCAACGGACAAGACGAAGACTTATTTCGTCCATGGATATCATGTCGCAGTCGTGACGTATTTCACACAAAAAAGGGAACGAGCACTAACGGAGTTCGAAATTGCAGATCCAAGAGAACTCAAAGAAATCACAAAATACCCCTCGGCCAAAAGGCACGAGGGGCTAAAAGGCGGATGGAATGCGTACCTTTTCTAGTTTGTACATCTGCATTCCTACGGTTCCGTGCCTCAGTTGCTTACTTCCGGAACTGTTGCGGGCCAGTGCCTATGATGATTGCCGAACCAAAATTTTTTGTCAACCGATTTTTAATCCGATCTTCCCGATTGCGTCGCGTAGTTCCTCCAGGCGCTGGCCGTGATCGTAGTGTGCGGCCATCTCGAGGTTCGTCCACCCGCCGAGGCGCCGGGCGATGTCGTCGGAGACGCCGGCCTCCGCGACACCATGTCCAAGCTCGGCTACAAACCTCCGGTCGGGCGCGATGCGGCGAAGTTCGGCGGTATGCTGGACCTGCGCTCGCGGACGCGCCTGGACACGATCATCGAGACCAACGCCCGGCAGGCGCGCGGATACAAAGACACCGGCGCAAGACCGTCCGACCGCGAAGGGCCCAAGAATGACGTTTCCGGCATTCGGCGTGCTACTGCACCGGCGCGAAACAAACTCTAGTACCTCACGAACCGGAAAGTCAACCGAAATCCGTGGTTCATCAAGTTCAACTTGCAACTGATTGACTTGCCGCACTTGCCAACTTGGTAACTGGCAACGCGCCATCCGGTCGGATATCAGTAATCAAGTGTTTCAGTGCATGGCAGTTGCAAGTTTGCAAGTTCAACGTGCCCGTGAGCGCCGAATCGGCGGTGCGGAGCGCGGATCATTCGACGGAGCGGTAGCGGGAGCGCCACGGATCGGAGTTTCTTTCAAACGGAGCAATGGCGCGGGTTGGAAAACTCCGACGGCTGGCAAACATGCTCCGCCACCGCTTCGCGGAGCACAGCCGCTGACTTTTGGCGTGATTGTGTGCCGCCACGGGCGGAACGTGTACGTCTCCGTGTCCATGCCGGCGCCCCGCCGTCTTTGGAATGGTGGACGAGGCGGGACTTGAACCCGCAATCCGTTGGGAAGCAGATCCTAAGTCTGCCGCGTATGCCAATTCCGCCACTCGTCCGGGAAATCAACTTCGCGCCGACCTG
>JAZUJQ010000327.1:0-3539 GCA_045642845.1 Kiritimatiellia bacterium | reverse complement strand
GAGAAAGTCCGCGACACCAAGCAGCGCGAACTCAACGGCGCGATCGCGAACGCCATGCGCGAACGCATGCGCTCCGACGAAGGCGCCGAAGGAGTTCCTTCTTTCCGCAGAAAGGCTCCGGAAGACCGTAAAGCCGAATTCGAACGCCGCCGCGCCGCCGCCCGTGAAGCGCAGGGCACCGAAGCGGCCCCCGCGCAGTGATTTAAAAGATTTTAAATGGAATCCACAAAAATGAGCAAACTCTGGAAAAACACCGTTCGGTTCGCCGTCGCCTCCCTGGCGATGGTTTTCGCGATGTCCGCGATGGCCGCGCCTTCTCTTGACGAAGGCCCGCTCACCACGAACGAACTCGATCCGTTGCAGATCGGCGATGAGATTGAAATCATCGTCTATCTCACCGACGGTCCGACGACCAAGAAAGTCAATCTCGGCACGTCGGTCTACGACGCGACGAACACGAAGAAAGATTCTTCGGTCGTCAAAGTCACGTCGAACAACACGAGCAACATAATCCCCGCGAACCAGGAAGACGGATCCTTCACGATCCAGGCCGTCGCTTCCGGCACCGCGCACATCCGCGTGTGGCTCAACGTCGATCAGGCGAATTACCTTGACATTCCCGTGACCGTGCAGGGTTCCCGCGTCACGGCCGCCGTCATCGGCGATGCGGATGTCACCAGCGTCGAACTCGGCGAAGGCGACTCGGCCAAGGTTTACCTGCGCGTCGAAGATCCGCCGACCGTGGACACGGTGTTCAACGTCGCGCTTTCCGGCGCCGATCCGTCAGGAAAACTCACCTACACCACGTCGGTCACGGTTCCGGCGAACGGCAAGAAGTCGCTCAACCCGGTCACGCTGAACGCGCTCAGCGGTCCGTACGACGCTCAGTTTTCTCTCACCGCGGCGGGCGATATTTACGATCCGGCCGTGTTCGCGGTGAGCATCACCAACAAGGCGCCGCGCCTGCTCAGCCCGACCTACAAGGATCCGGAGAAGATTCCCGACAGCGCCATCCAGAAGACGATCAAAGGCATGGAGCTCACCTTCACGGCCTCCGCATCCGATGTCACCGCCGACATTCCCGGCCTCAAATACATCTGGTCGTTCGGCGACGGATCCGAGGTCATCGATGCGTCCGGCTCGACCTCGTCCAAAGTCAAGCACGCCTGGTCGCAGCAGAACACCTACACCGTGAGCGTGTACGCCACCGACGGAACGAACAATTCCGAAGTCGGCTACATTCTCGTCGAAGTCGGTGAGGCCGCCACGCTCTACACCTCGAGCGAAACGCCGTTCATGGGTTTGGCGAGCCGCGGCGGCATCGCCCAGAACACCACTTTCTCGGTCGTTTCTCCCGCGGGTTACACCTGGAGTCCCGACGGCACTTACTTCCTTCCCAATGAATCCGTGAAGCTCGCCGCGTTGCTCGAGGCCGGCTCCTATCCGTTCGGTTGGTACGGCGAAGAGGACGTGCTTCCGGGCGCGCTCGCGACGCGCGTTCCGTCCGACAAGACCACCGTCGTCGTCCAGCTTCCCGATTCCGGCAGCGCCAACGTCACGTATCTCGCTTCGTATCCTTACTACACGATGGTGCCGAAAAAGGGCGCCGTGCTTAACGACGTCTACGCCGATCCGTTCGGCGATTTCGACGCCGACGGCCTCTCCGACGCCTGGGAGGATCTTTATTTCACGTCGATGTGCGGCGTCGAACCGCTCTCCGTTTACACCACGGATCTTCCGGTCGGCATCGCGGCCGGCCAGGACTACGGTCCCGCCGGCAACCTCGACCTCGACTTCCTGCCGACTTCCGCGTACGAAGCCGCGCCCGACAGCACGAAGGAAAAGCCGCTCAACGGCTGGCCCGTCGCCGACGCCGCTGACGCGAGCAGGACGAACCGCGTTCTGGTCTACAAGTATCCGCTTGATTTCACCGGCGGCAAGCAGTCTTACAACAACATCTACGGCAACAAGCCCGCGTTCGAGAACTTCACGGAATACCGCGGTCTCTACGAGGACTTCTCCGACGATCCCGGCGTCAACATGAAGAACTTCGTGGCGCGCGCCCCGAAGACCGTCACCAACGCCAACAAGGACGAGCGCGGAAACTGCCCGGCCACCGACCCGACGATGTACGACACCGACGGCGACGGCCTGCCCGACGGCTGGGAATATTATTTCTGGTCGACCGTCCTTCACAACGTGCATCCTGAGAACTGGCGCGCCTACGATCCGTACTTCGTGTTCTACACCGCGACGAAGGGCAAGACCGGAACCGCCGGCATCCCGCTTCTCATGGATGACAAGCCGGTCGACATCGTCTACGACCAGGAGCCCTCGCACGGTTATTTCCTCAGCATCGCCGACGACACCTACGATACCAAATACGTGCCGACGGGCGACGAGGCGAAAGCCGCGCTCGCCGACGGCCTTCCGATGGTCCGCGGCTCGTTCCTGGCCGTGTTCGCCGACGCCGACCCCGAGTTCTATCTCTTCACCAAGGAAGAGGAGGTAAACTGGGATGGTACGCAGCCGGTGTATTATCCCGTGCTCGTCGACCTCGATGAAGACGGCGTGCTCGAGCCTGCCCAGGAATACGACGAAGTCAACGACACGTACGTCACCGTCGGCAAGCGTCTCGAAGGCGCGTACGTGAACTGCCTCACCGGCGATTTCTACATCCCCGGCTGGAACCGCCTCATCTACATCCCCGGCGCCGAAGCCCTCGTGCAGGACTCCGTGCTTTCCGTTTCGTGGAAACGCCACAACGGCATGTGCTCCAAGGAGTACATCATGTCGAAGTTCGATCCGATGAACTGGACCGAAGGCGTCGCGCCCGACGTCGATGCGTTCGGTTACGATCATCGCTTCTGGGACATCGACAGCGACCTCGACAATGACGGCGTGTCCGACGTCGAGGAATATTTCCTGGGCACCGATCCGTTGCATTGGGACACCGACCGCGACGGCATGCCCGACGGCTGGGAAGTGCTTAACGGCCTCAACCCGATCAGCCCCGAGGACGGCGACGGCACCGGTCCGAACGACAACCCCGATGAAGATTACATGGCCGGATCCGGCGATGTGGTCCACGCGCTGAGCTATCTCGCCGAAGGTTTCGTTCCCGGCCGCGCCGCGCTTCCGGTGGACGGATTCGGTCCGGTTCCCAAATTCTCCAACATTCAGGAATTCCGCGTCGCCCAGTACGGTTTGGCGTGCTTCACCGACGCCAAGTGGCTGAATTTCCGCGCAAATGGCATCTACCCCAAGGATTGGTCCGCCGCCACGACCAACCCGTGCGACAACGACACCAACCGCAACGGCGTTCCCGACGGTTGGGAACTCTACGTCGGCGTCGATCCGGTGAGCGGCGCCGTCCAGCCCGGATTGATCGGACTCCCGCTCGATCCGTCGGATTTCGATCTCGACCAGCTGTCCCTCATCGCGGAATTCTCCTGCATCAACATGACGAACTACTGGCCCGAAACCAAAACGGTTTACATCGGCGGGGGCATCAAGCGCGCGTCCAGCGCCGCGCGGGG
>JAZUJQ010000326.1:0-3479 GCA_045642845.1 Kiritimatiellia bacterium | reverse complement strand
TTCAAGCGCCTCGCCGAACGTCTGGGACCGGTCTGGGGACCGGCCGCGCTGCTTTTCTGCGCGATGCGTTTCACGGACGTGATAAACGCCGTCGTAGGCATTTTCATCGTGCCGCATTACGTCCCGATGGACGATCTCGGCGCGGTGCTTCCGCTCACGCAGTTCGCCGCCGTCATATCCCTGCCGCTCTCCGTCGTGCTTTCGCCGTACGTCAAACTGCTCAATTCGCACGCTTCGCGCGGAGAACACGGCAAGGTGAAACGCATGGTGCGCGACGCATCGCTCATCGCCGCAGCCGTTTTCGCCGTCACCCTCGCCGCGTCGCCGTTCGCGTTCAAACGCGTCCTTGAACGTTTCGACATAGAGAACGGTCTGCTGGCCGCCGCCATCGTGGTTTCGGCCGTCGTTGGCGCGCTCACTCCGGTCTTCACCGAAACGCTGCGCGCGCTGCAGCGTTTCACGGCCGCCTCGCTTTGCAACGCGATCGTCGGCCCCGTGCGTTTCGCCGCCATGCTCGCGTTTCTTCCGATACGCGGGCTCACCGGATATTTCGCGGCGCAGGGAACGGTCTCGTTCGCTCAGGCCGGCGTGGCCGTCGCCGATTTTCTCAAGAGCCACGCGAAGACGCGCGGAGAGCCGTATTGGCGCGAAGACCGCGCCGTGTTCATCGCCTACTGCATCCCGCTCGCCGCGATGGCCGTGATCGGCAATTGGCGCGGCATGCAGGAAATGATGCTGATGTCGCACGTGCCGGCGGTCGAATCCGCGGCCTACTACCAGCTCACGCGTTTCACTGAAATAGCCGCTTACGCCGGGAGTTCCGTGGCGTTCGTCGTTTTTCCGGTGGCAAGTTCTCTGCACGACCGCGGCGCGGACACGAACCGCATTCTTCGGCAGACCACGCTTTTCGTGTTCGGCATAGGCGTGCTGTTCTCCACGTGTTTCGCTTTGGTCGCACGCAATGTGTTTGAATCGGTCTCCTTTCTGCGCGACTACGCTGAATTCACGCGGCTCGTGCTTCCGCTCGGACTGCTCGCTTCGACTCGCGCCGCGACAACGTGCTTCACAGCGCACCGGCTCGCCTGCGGCGCATTCGGTTACGTCTGGTACACATGCGCGCTCGGCTTTGCCGACATCGCGCTCATCCGCTTCGCGCTTTCGCCGTCCGCCGGCGCACCGCTGCGCCGACTGCTCTGCGGCTCGCCAGATGCCTGGAATCTCTCCGGAATCGTGGTTCTCATGACCGCATACGCCTCCGCGCTTTTCGTCTGCAACCTCGTGCATATGCGTTTTCTCACCGGCCGCGGCAAGTGACCGATGCGCGTCAGCACGAAAACACCCGCGCGATGGCAGCACGCGCCGTTGCGCCGTCTGAAAGAAACTCCGATCCGTGGCGCTCTCGCCACCGCTCCGCAGAATTTTTTCGCCCCGCGCCGCCGATTCAGTGCGCACGGAACTCGGAGGTGAACGGAATGACGAAATTGCTCGAACGCGTTCGATTGCACTCGAACGCGTTCGATCCCGCCGTTGCTCCGTTTGGCTCAATGCGCCCGGCAGGACGTTCAAAATCCCGCTTTTTTTCGTGCCGTTTTTTTGCTAGCATATCCGCTCAACAAAGGGACGGTCTGTTGCCGCCCCCGGTTTTTTACTGACTACACACCATGGCCGAAACAGAAAAAAGCAACGTCAACGCCAAGACTCTGGCGAACGACATCGTCATCGCGACTGAGAACGAAGGTTTCGAGTTCGCGTCGGTTTCTGAAAAGTTCGACGGGATCGCCGCGTACATCGAGACCGACTACCGCAACGTCAAGTCCGGTGACAACAAGTCGCAGGCCGAGCATCATCTCAACGAAGATCTTCAGCTGCGCGACGCCGCTTTCGCCGTGGTCGAGCAGAAACTGATCGACCTCAAGCGCACGCGCGATCTGCTCGCGTTGCTGCTCAAGAAAGCGAAATGCTGCGGCGACAAGGTTTCCGACGGCATCGAGTTCGAGGTTTCGCTCAACCTCTCCACGCGCCCGGACGACAACATTCTGCGTTCGAAGATTTCGGCCTCGCGTTTCGGAATCAAGCGTCCGTCCGAAGCGATCGCGAATCTGCTCAAACTGCTTGACATCGTGCCCGGAACCCCCGTCGCGGATCACGTCCGCGGCTACGGCGAAATCCTCTCCGAAGACGCGTTCTACAAGAACTATTCGGTCAAGTTCGACAATGCGTCCGGCGCGCAGACCATCGGTTTCGAATACGCGACCGACGCGCTGGAGAAGATCGACGGCAACAACGTCCACGCCTGGCGCCACTCCATGGACGATCAGGTCTTCGCCCAGCTCTGCAAGGACAAGCCCGATCTGGTCGTCGTCCGCACGCTCTTCTCCTACGGCGCGCTCAACGCGCTTCTGCTTGAAAAGCGCCTCTTTTCCGGCATTCTTCCAAAAACCATCGGCGAAGGAAGCAAAGCGTGGACCGATTTCTGGAAAGGCGCCCGCGCCGGTCTTTCGAAGAAGAACAACGAGTACCAGTTCGCCGACTGCAGCGACGCCGACAACTGGATCCACGTTTCGGTCAAGGCTCCGCCCGCACTCCGCAAAAACGAGAACTTCACGATCGAGGTCTGGCGCGCTCCGAAGAAGGACGAAAAGGATCTCGGCGTCCGCACCGGCAAAGCCGAAGACAACGCCGAAACCAAGGCCGCCAAACTCGCCGAGCTGCTTGACGAAATAAAGCTGGAAGACCGGACGATCAACGGCGCCGTGCGCTCCGTCGTCACCTGCCGCGATCCGAAGCGCATACTCGCGGTCAGCTGCGAGCTCGGCGCTCTCGTCCGCGGCAAGTCCGCGAAGGGCGAAGAGGTCCCCGAAAACGCCGAGGCCAAGCCTGCGGAAGAACCCGCCCCCGCTCTGTCGCTCAACAATGCGCAGATGGGCGTCGTTTCCGCGAACATCGCTTTCGCGCTCAAGGCCTGCGTCGCGGACCGTTCGTTCGGTCCCGAAACGAAAATCCGCCTGCTCATGGCGGCGCACGCCATCGGTCTCGACCAGCTCGTCGCGACGATCGGCGCCACGCGCGACACCCAGCCCGCCGACGAGTTCGTTTTCACCGAGAACACGAACAACGCAGTCATCGACGTCTTCAGCACCCTCTCCTCGCCGAAGATCGTCAGCGCCGCGGCTAAAAAGATGACCGCCAAGGACATCGACTCGCTCGTCGAAACGCTCGATCTGGGGAACCGCAACGACGTCGCCAGGAAGTTCGCCGACGCGCTCACCGGCATGCCCGGCGCGCTCGTGAAGTCCGTGGCCGGCAAGTTGATGGCCAACTCCGCCAGCGGTCTGGATTCCGTCATCAAGAGCGAGCTCGGCAAAGCCCGTCCGTCGTTCATCGTCCTCAACTGGGTCTGCAACGCGATCGGAACCTCCGACGGCGCCAAGTATCTCGACCGCATCGGGCTCTCGAAGTTCGCGGTCGTTTCGATCGCC
>JAZUJQ010000325.1:0-1537 GCA_045642845.1 Kiritimatiellia bacterium | reverse complement strand
GCCTGGGCGAAGGAGAACAAGCCGGACCTCACGGTCGTGGGGCCGGAGGTTCCGCTGTGCCTCGGTCTCGTGGACGAATTCACCGCCGCCGGGTTCCGTGCGTTCGGTCCGTGCAAGGCCGCCGCGCGCATGGAAGGCAGCAAGGCGTTCGCCAAGGAGGTCATGGATGCGGCCGAAGTGCCGACCGCCCGTTACGTGACCGTGAGCGACGAAGCAGCGGCGCGCGCCGCCGTGGCGGAGTTCGGCGTGCCCGTCGTTTTCAAGGCGGACGGGCTTGCGGCCGGCAAAGGCGTGATCGTGTGCCTTTCGCAGGACGACGTCGACGCCGCGCTCGCCGAAATGTTCGGCGGCAAGTTCGGAGCGTCCGCGGCCTCCGTGCTGGTCGAAGAGTATCTGGCCGGCGAAGAAGCGTCGATTCTGGCCTTCGTCGACGGCGAGCACGTCATACCGCTCGCGTCCGCGCAGGACCACAAGCGCCGTTTCGACGGCGACAAGGGCCCGAACACCGGCGGCATGGGCGCGTATTCGCCCGCACCCGTCGTGTCCGACGACATGATGGCCGTGATCGAGTCGCACATCCTGCAGCCGGTCGTCAAGGAACTCGCCGCGCGCGGCATCGCCTACAAAGGCATTCTCTACGCCGGGCTCATGCTGACGGCGACCGGTCCCAAGGTCATCGAGTTCAACTGCCGTTTCGGCGATCCCGAAACGCAGCCGATCCTCGCGCGTCTCGCCTCGCCGCTGATCGAGCCGATGCAGGCCTGCATCGACGGCACGCTCGATTCGTGCAAAATCGAATGGAAGCCGGAACACGCCGCGTGCGTCGTCATGGTTTCCGGCGGTTATCCCGGCGAATACGCGAAAGGGGCGGTTATATCGGGTCTCGACGAGGCCGCCGCGGTTCCCGGCGTGAAGGTCATCCACGCCGGCACGAAACGCCGCGCGGACGGCGCGGTCACCGCGAACGGCGGCCGCGTGCTGTGCGTCACGGCCACGGGCGCGACGTTGCGCGAAGCCGTGGATTCGGCCTACCGCGCCGTCATCAAAATCAAGTTCGACGACGCCGGATACCGCGCGGACATCGCGCATCTGGCGTTCAACAGGCCCGAGTGACGGCCGGCCATGGCGGCGCCTTTCAACCCGAACAACGCGGTCAAGTCGACGGACGAGATAATCACGCCCGCCGAGCTGCGCCGTTTCGATCCGCTGCTGCCGCAGCAGGAGAAACTCGTCCATTCGTTCCGTCAGCACATCCGCGACATCCTCGACGGGCGCGACGTGCGTCTGCTGGCGGTCGTCGGACCGTGCGCGATCCACGACGTCGTCGAGGCGGACGAGTACGCCCGCCGGCTTTCGGCGCTGGCGCACGAGCTGTCGGAATCGCTCTACGTCGTCATGCGCGTGTACTTCGAGAAACCGCGCGGCACGTCCGAATGGAGCGGGTTCCTCACCGACCCGTACATGAACGGTTCGTTCGACATGGAGGACGGTTTCAAGGCGTCGCGCAAGTTCCTGCACCACCTTCTGCGCATGGAGC
>JAZUJQ010000324.1:0-5505 GCA_045642845.1 Kiritimatiellia bacterium | reverse complement strand
AGGCGATGCGTCGCGGCATGAAGCGCATCGCTTCCGGCGAGCCGTTGCAATACGTGCTGGGCGAATGGGACTTCCGTTCCATCACTCTGAAAACCGACAGGCGCGCGCTGATCCCGCGGCCTGAAACCGAAGAACTCGTGTCCCTCGCGCTCGCCGCTCCGGTGCTCGGGAACCTTTCCGCGCCGCGTTTTCTCGATTACGGGACGGGGAGCGGCTGCATCGCGCTTTCGATCGCGAAAGAACTCGCCTCCGCGCGCGTCGCGGCGGTCGACGTTTCGTCAGAAGCCCTTGCGCTCGCGGCAGAAAACGCCGCGCGGCTGGGCCTCTCCGACCGCGTCAGGTTTCTCGATACGTCGGAAATCGATCTCGGCGACGTTTTCGAGCCGGCGTCGATCGACGTCATCGTTTCGAATCCGCCGTACATCCCGTCGGCCGCGGTCGACGCGCTCGCCGCGAAAGTGCTGGGGCACGAGCCGCGGCTCGCGCTCGACGGCGGGGCGGACGGGACGGACGTCATCCGCGCGCTCTGCGAGGACGCCTCCATGCTGCTCGCTTCGGGCGGCATGATTTTTCTGGAAATCGACGCGGAATCCGGACAGGCGGAGAAACTGCGTCCGTTGTTCGAAAGCTACGGGTTCGCCGGCATATCGGTTTCGCGCGACGTTTCCGGCGCGGAGCGTTTCCTTTCCGCCGTCCTGCCCGAAGGTCTGTGAGGTGCGGTCATGCTGATTCCAATCGCAATCAAAGCCGGATCGATAATCGCGATGGTTTTCGCGATCGTCATCCACGAAGTGGCGCACGGTTTCGCCGCGCTGCACTGCGGCGATCCGACCGCGAAGGAGCGCGGGCGTCTTTCGCTCAATCCGATAAAGCACATAGATCCGATCGGCTCGATCGTGCTTCCCGCGCTGCTCGTGCTGACCGGTTCGTCCGTGCTCATAGGCTGGGCAAAGCCCGTGCCGATAAACCTCGCCCGCACGCGCGATCCGCGCCGCGCGCTGTGGATCACGGCGATCGCGGGGCCTGTGTCGAACCTTGTGCAGGCCGCTGTCGGCTGCGCTCTTCTCGTTTTTCTTATGCGGGCGCACCCGTTCTTCGTCGCGCTCGGTTCGCCGGTGGTGTACGACTGGGGGTTCTACGTTCCGTTCCAGGTTCTTCTTTCATATATTTTCACCAACGTCTCGCTGTTCGCGTTCAACATTCTTCCGATTCCTCCGCTCGACGGCTCCCGTCTGATCGAAGTGCTTCTGCCCGCCGACCTCGCCGGCGCGCTTTTCCGGCTCGAGCGATTCGGGTTCATACTCATCTACCTTATAATCAAACTTCCGTGGTTCGACCGGTACATGGGCGCCGTGTCCGGCGCCGTGGTCAAACTGATAGAGACGCTGGCGAAATGAAAACGCGTCCGGTCGTCGGCCTGTCGGTCCTGCTTCTCGCTCTCGCCGGCTGCAAAAGCGCGGGCGACTGGCGCGCCGACGCCGATGAAACCGCCGCCGCGTATCTCGGCGCGGCGCAGCGGGACGTCACCGGCCGCGTCGAAACTTTCGAGATCGAAACTCCGGCCGACACGCTCCGCCGCCGCCTGCTGCTGGATCAGGGGCTGGTGATTTCCGATCTGGCGTCGCTCGGCGTGCGCGACCTTCCGGCGGACCGCTACTGGGAGCCGGGCGAACGTCTGCTGCCCGGAACCGCCGGCGGTGCGGCGGATCTGGCTCCGGGCGGAACGAACGCGCTTGAAATCGGGTTGGCCGACGCGGTGCGCATCGCCGCCGCGAACAGCCGCGATTTCCAGGCGAAGAAGGAATCCCTTTACACAGTTGCGCTCGGACTCGATCTGGCGAACAGGACGTTCCGTTCGACGCTCAAAGGAATCCTTTCCGGCGGCGTCGGCTCGTCCCGGAGCGACGAAGCCGGCGAGCGCGAGACCTCCCACAACGAAAGCGCGAAGCCGTCCGTTTCGCGCAAGTTCGAAAACGGCGCCGAGCTCACCGGCTCGATCGCGGCGAACCTCGCCGGCATGCTGTCGGGAGACCGCGCCACGGCGTGGGGATGCCTCGCCGACGTTTCGATTTCGATTCCGCTTCTGCGCGGTTCCGGCGAACTCGTGAACCGCGAATCGCTCACGCAGGCGGAACGCGACCTGATTTACGCCGTGCGCTCGTTCGAGCAGGACAAACGCGCGTTCGCCGTGGAAATCGAAAGCGCGTATCTTTCTCTGCTGCTCGCGCTGCGCACGCGCCAGAACGAAGACGACAACTACAAACGCATTTCGCTCTCCACGCGCCGGGCTCGCCGCATGGCCGACGCCAGCAGGACGAGCAAGTCCGAGTTCGATCAGGCGTACCAGAGCGAACTTTCGGCGCGCGCCAGCTGGACGGCGGCGTGCCAGTCGTACGAGGCCGCTCTCGAATCGTTCAAAATGCGTCTTGGTCTTCCGCCCGACGCGCGCATCCGTCCGCGCGAGGCGGACCTCGACGCGCTCCGCACGTTCGCGGAAAAGTTCAAACCCGAGGACATGGACGGCACCGACGAGCTTCCGCCGCCGGCGGCGACCGACTGGGAGACACTCGCCGACGAGGCGATCCGCAAGGCGTTTTCAAACCGTCTGGACTTCGTCACGCACCGCGACAAAATCGAGGACGCGCAGCGCAAGGTGCTGATCGCGGAAGACGCGCTCCGCGCCGAAGTGACGATCGGCGGCTCGGCGTCGGCCGGAGCGGCCGCGTCTTCCTCGATGGGGCGCGAGGGGATCGACCACGCGCCGTTCAAACCGAAAAACGCGGTGCTTTCCGGTGCGCTCACGGTCGATCTTCCGTTCGAGCGCACGAGCGAGCGCAACGCCTACCGCGGTTCGCTCATCGCGCTCGAGCAGGCGGTGCGTTCGTATCAGGATCAGGAGGACGGCCTGAAGCGGACGATCCGTTCCGACATCCGCGATCTCATGCAGACCGAAGAGAATCCCCGCATCCAGTTCCGCGCCGTCGAACTCGCGCGCCGCCGCGTGCGCAACCAGGATCTGCTGCTCGAATCGGGCCGCACGACGATGACCGACGTGCTCGATGCGCAGGCCGCGCTCGTCGGAGCGCAGAACCAGCTTTACTCCGCCATCACGAAATACCGCGAGAACGAACTCCGGCTGCGGTGCGACACCGGCGAACTGGACGTCACGGTCGACGGCGTGTGGCGCGACGGCGAGGACTGAAAAATCAGGCCTTTCCCGCCGTCCGCTTGAGCGCCGACGCGCGGAGCTGGCCGCAGCTGCCGTTGACGTCGCGCCCTTTGCTGCGGCGCAGCGTGGCGTTGTAGCCGTTGCGTTCGAGAAACGTGCGGAACGCCTCGCAATCTGCGGGCGACGGCGCACGGCCGTCGAAGCCCTCGACCGGATTGAGCGGAATCAGATTGAACCGGCACGGGAAACCGCGGACGAGCGACACGAGCGCGCGCGCTTCGTCCGGACCGGCGTTGAAGCCGTCGACGAGCGTGTATTCGAACGTGATGAGGCGTCCGGTTTTTTCCGTGTACGCGCGGCAGGCCGGAATGAGCTCGGCCAGAGGCCAGCGTTTGTTCACAGGCATCAGTACGGAACGCAGCGCGTCCGTGGGCGCGTGCAGGGAAACGGACAGTTCGAACTGCATCCCTTCGTCCGCGAAACGCGCGATGCCGGGCACGACGCCGCAGGTCGAAAAAGTGATGTGGCGCGCGCCGATTCCGAGACCGTCCGGCGCGGCGGCGTTCATGCCGCGTGCGGCGGCGAGGGCGGCGTCGTAGTTGTTGAACGGTTCGCCGATGCCCATGAACACGATGTTGTCCGGGCGGCGTCCGATGACGCGCGCCGCCGCGAGAACCTGCGCGATTATCTCGCCAGCCGAAAGCGAACGCACGCAGCCGTTGCGGCCGCTGGCGCAGAACGCGCAGTGCATGGCGCAGCCGACCTGGCTCGACACGCACACCGTGGCGCGGTCTTTCGCCGGAATTATCACGGTTTCGATCGTTTCGCCGTCGGCGAGACGGGAGAGCAGTTTGCGCGTGGCGCCTTTTTCGCCGGCCGTTTCCATCACCGAGAGCGTGGAGGCGGGGTCGAGCGCGCGCGCAGCGAGCGCGTCGCGCAGCGGCCGCGGCAGATTGTTCATGTCGTTCCACGTCGACGCTCCCCGGACGAACAGCCATTCCGAAAGCTGTTTCGCCCGGAACGGCTTTTCGCCGAGCTCTTCGATCAGCGCGAGGCGCGCGCGGGAATCGAGTGACAGAACGGAATCCATCGCGGACGGGGTGTCAACGGACCAAAGTCACGGGAGGCGGCGCGGATTTGCGGCGGCGCGGTTTCCAATCCGGCGTTTCGTCCGCATCCGGCTTTCCGGCGGAATCCGCGGCGACGGGACGGTCGGGCGCGGAAATCGCATTGATGAACGCGCGGCTGAGCAGCACTCTGCGCGGCTTGACGGAGTGTTCGCGGCCCAGATCGAAACCGATGGCGGTGCCGAGAAAAAGCCCGGTTCCGAGCAGCAGAACGGCGGCGACGAGCAGCAGAATCGGCGGCACCGCGAAATCGCGCCCGCGGGACGACGCCATCTCCGCCTCGCGCGCCGCGATTTCCGCTTCGCGCGCGGCGAGCCGTTCCTGGGCGAGTTTCAACCGTTCCGACTCAAGTTCGATGCGCTCTTTCTCGAAAACGTCCGCGCCCGGAATATCTGTGTGATCCCCGGATCCGTTCATGGTCCGGAATGCTAGCAAAAACCCCAGGATGTTGCGAATCACGGGCACGCACGGGATTTGGAACGGAATCACTTGACCACGATCGATTGCACTCGACCGCGATCGATTCGATTTCCATCCCGCTAAAAGCGTACCGGCTGAACGTCGTGAAACAGGGCGGAGCGGCGCGCCGTCGGATGTAGGAGATGCGGGCACCCCGCGCCATTGCTCCGTTCGAAAGAAACTCCGATCCGTGAAGCTCCCGCTACCGCTCCGCCGAATGGACAACGCTTTCGCATCATCGATTCAGCGCGCACGGAACTCGGAGGTGAACGGAATGGCGGAATTGCTCGACCGCGATCGATTGCACTCGACCGCGATCGACCCGGGTTCCATCACGCCGAAAGTCTGCGGCTGTGTGCCGCGAAGCGCGGCGGAGCGGTAGCGGAGCATGTTTGCCAGCCGTCGGAGTTTTTCAACCCGCGCCCCGGCAAACCGCGCCATTGCCACCGCTGTCATACTCGTCCTACACGTCCCACTTGTCCTACCCAACGTGCGCAACCCGTGCCATTGCTCCGTTTGAAAGGAACTCCGATCCGTGAAGCTCCCGCTACCGCTCCGCAGAATTGTCTGTGCTCCTCGTCACCGACTCTGCGCGCACGGGATTGGAAAATGACAAATTTCATTCAATCAAATGCTCCGGCTGAACGCCGCGAAGCACGGCGCAGCGGTAGCGGAGCATGTTTGACAGCCGTCGGAGTTTTTCAACCCGCGCCCCGGCAAACCGCGCCATTGCCACCGCTGTCATACTCG
>JAZUJQ010000323.1:0-2438 GCA_045642845.1 Kiritimatiellia bacterium | reverse complement strand
CCGAATACGGCACCACGCTCTGCTGGGGCAACAAGAGCCGTCAGACGGTCATCGACGGCAACATCGCGCGCTTCATGTGGGATTATTCCTACGGCACCGAGGGCGGCGAGAACGTGATTTTCTCGAACAACATTTCGGTGAACAGCGCCGTGGCGGGGTTCATGTCGCTCTACTGGGGCGAGAAGATCCTCATCACCGGCAACATCTGCCTGGTGCGCCACGAGGAGTTCGACCGCGAACTCGCCGGGCGCGACGAGGGCGTCTACTTCGGCCAGTTCGTGCGTCTGCACCACGGGCCGCAGAACCCCGAAGACCGCTACGGCGCCGGCTCCGTCGAGATCTCCGGCAACCTGTTCGTCAACGAACTGGCCGACCGTCCGTCCGGCATCTCGGTCGAAGGCGGACGCGACGTGCACGTGTCCGGCAACAAGATCGTCAACGGCCTGCTCCGCAAGGCGGACGAGCTGGTCTTCGTCAAGGCGGGCGAGAAGGACACCGCCGACGAGTTCGTCAGCGGCGGCGATGTCGTCGGGACCGATGCCGTCGCCGAGCGCCGCACGGGCGCGAACCTCAGCCGCCTCACCGTCACCGGCAACGAGTTCATTCTCAGACAGCCGGGCGAAAAACCTCAGGTGATCGTGAACGGCACGGTTTCGCGCGCGATCGTGAAGGACAACGTTTTCCGCAAGGAGGAGCCGACGGCGCGCGTCGCGCCTGAGGCGCTCGCGGCGGAGCAGACGCCCGCCCGCTTCCAGATGTACGTGACCGACGACCGCGCGCAACGCGATTTGCGCAACGCCGGGCCGGCCGCCGCGGTCGTCGTGGCTCCGCGCACGCCGTGCACGGCCGTCGTCACCGGCAACGTGACGGACGGTTGGACGGTTCCGGTTTCCACTGAAGGCGCACCGGACACGCTCAAAGCGTTCGTCGACGGCAACCTTGAACTTTCAATCGTAAAATAATGCAAACATCGCAAACAACGTACGCATACGAGGAATACTCAACTATGAAACGACTCAAGATTCTGTTTCTTTTTGCATTCGCACCGTTCTGCGGCATTTCTTTCGCTGAGAACGTCTACTGGGCCGGCGGTCAGACCGGAAATTGGAGCGACGCCGGTACATGGACCAATGAAACCGGAGCCGCGGCAACAACCAAATCGCAGGCTGTTTACATCCAGGGTGCGGATTCGCCTGTCGTGACATTCTCCGACTCCACGGATGCACCGTTCAAACTATGGATCGGCGTGGCCGCGAATCAAGAAGGCACGTTGGTCATCGAGTCCGGAAATCTCACCGCATCCGGCGGCGTGCAGTTGGGATCGGGTCTGTATTCCTGCGGAACCATCATCCAAAACGGTGGAACTTTCAAATGCAGCAATTCCATCAATTTAGGCTTGAGCACCAGTTCACGCGTCGGCTACTATTACATGAACGGCGGAACGCTGACGTTCACAAAGCTCGGACCCGCGGTGGGAAATCAGGGCAACGGTTACTTCTACATGAACGGCGGAACGGTGTCGGCCAAGACCCTCACTATCTTCGGAAAGCTTCCGGGTGCGGGCGTGAGCGACGGGCAGTTCGTGCTGAAAGGCGGTTCGTTCACGTGCGACACCAGCATCGACATCGGCCTTGAGAACGGACCGACGAAGCCCAACACCTTCGTCAATCCGCTGCTGCGGATCGTCGGCTCGAAAGGCGAACTTTCCACCGCCGGCAATTTCAGGATTTACGCTCCCGAAGGCATACGCAGCAAGTTCCGCGTGGAAATCGACGAAGACGGGATTTCCCCGGTGACCGGAACGGGCGCATCGAGCACGGCGGTTTTGAACGGAACGCTCGAGGCCGGAGTGGCCAACGGCGTCGTTCTCACGGGTTTGGACACATTCGACGTTTTGAGCGGATTCGCCGGAATCACCGATGCGTTCGCAACGCTTCCCGACAGCGGACTGTGGGACGCGACCGGCGTCGTCCAGGAAGACGGCGCGGAGACGTACGCGTACAGAATCGGGCTTGCCGAATCCGCCTGCAAAGACGAATTTTCCGCGAACATCTCGATTTACGGCAAGACGGAATTCTCGCCGTGCGCGAAGGGCTACGTCCGGCTCAACGACCTGCAGCCGGGCCGCGACCTGCGCGTGCGCATGGCGGTGGACACCGGAGACGTTTCCACGGCGGATTACATCGCTGGACTCGTCGCGGCCGGAGTGAACGCGGCGGCGTGCGAGGATGACGATGACTTCAACGTCGTCGTGACGTTCCAGCCCGCTTCCCAAACGGCGTATTTCGTGTGGGATGTCTCGGATGTTTCAGAAAACGCGGGGGTGTCGGCCGTGGCGGCCGGCGAGAAGCTGGGATGCACCGTGATCCTCGTGAAATGAAAACCGTGCGGTGGAGTCCGGCTTCGCTTCCTGTCCGCGGCGAATACGATGTCATCGT
>JAZUJQ010000322.1:0-2315 GCA_045642845.1 Kiritimatiellia bacterium | reverse complement strand
AGACGCGCGGCTTCATCCGCAGACTCAAAAACTGGGAAACCGGCGAAGCGTGCGTGATGCAGCTTTCCGGGGCGGCCCCGGAATCCGCCGTTTCATCGATTCAACACTCCGGCAAATGAACACGACAATGAGAAAACAGATTTTGATTCTTCTGGCCGTTTCGGTTTTCGCGGCATCCGCATCCGCCGTCGCCGGGCCGTTGCAGACGCTGCGCGTCGCCACTTACAACGTCGAGAACCTTTTCGACGCCGAAGTGAACCAGGACGTCCATCCTTACACCGGCAAGCGCGGCGACGAGGAATACAGCCCGCAGTCGTGGCGCCGCTGGACCAACGAACGCTACATGACGAAGGTGGACCACCTCGCCTGGGTGATCGGCGAAATGAAGCCCGACATCCTCGTGCTCAACGAGGTCGAAAACCGCGCCGTCGTGGAGGCTCTCGGAAAATGCGCGAAGGAAAAGCACGGCTGGGACATGCCGTACATCGCGCATTTCGACACGCCGGATCCGCGCGGAATCGACATGGCCGTCCTGTCGCGCTTCAAGATCGAAAAAACGCGCTACGTCCCTGTGCGCGGACACCGCGGCATCCTGACCGCCGACATATCGGTCGACGGCACGAAGGTCCACGTCCTCGCCAATCACTGGAAGAGCCAGATCGGCGACGCCGCGGCGAACATAGCGATGCGCACCAAGGAAGCGTCCGCCTCGCGCGGCACGATGATCTCGTATCTCGTCAAGGACCTGAATTCGGTCGTCATCTCGTGCGGCGACTACAATGAAAATTTCGACGGTCCGGCGATGACGGCCGGCATGCGCCCCGCGCTGGACCGAGCCACCGCGCTGGACTCGCTCGGGGAATCCGTGCATGAAATCCGGCCGTACAGTCTCATCGGCGACATCCCCGCGTCTGGACGCGGCTCATACTTCTACGCGCGCCGCAGCATGTGGAACACGTTCGACGGCATCATCGTGGCTCCGCGCATGCTTCTTCCGGTCGACGAGGACGGACCGGACTGGCGCGTCGGCGCGCCGGAGGAAACCGTGACGTTCAAACGCCCCGAAATGCTGTTCGGCAAGGAAGGCCGCCCGAATTCCTACAAGCGCATCCGCGCAGAGGGCGCCAACGAATACTACACGAACGGCTACTCCGACCACTTCCCGGTCCTTACGGTGCTGCACCGCGCCTCGTCGCCGGCGAAGGTCGTTCCATTCAAGGAAAAAGAAAAGACGGAAGCTGCGGACGGCGGCAAAAACGCCGATGCCGAAGCCGCCGGGGCGGACCCCGCGGCCGAAGCCGAAGCGACGGCGGAAAAGCCGGCCGAAACCGAAGCCGCCGGGGCGGACTCTGCAGCCGAAAAGGAATCCGTCGAGTGATCAGCGATGGAGAATTCAGGACCCGGTAAAAACAAACAGGAAGCGCTCGAAGCGCGGATGCGCGAACTCGGCATCGACGAGTCCGCGATCGTAGAGAGCTTCGTGCAGGGCTTCGGTCCGGGCGGGCAGAAGATCAACAAAACCGCGTCCTGCGTGCGCATTTCGTACGAGCCGTTCGCAATCAACATCAAGTGCCAGAAGACGCGTTCGCGCGAACTCAACCGCTACTACGCGCGCTGGGAGCTGTGCGAGCGCATCGCCGAGAAAATCGACGGCGAAAAGAGCCGGCGACAGGCGGAAGCCGAAAAAATCCGCCGCCAGAAGCGCCGCCGTTCGCGCCGCGCCAAGGCGAAGATGTTGGACGACAAGCGCCGTCAGGGGGAAAAGAAAGCGCTCCGCGGAAAAGTCGACGCGTCCGGCTGAACGGCGAATGCGGTAGAATGCGCACCCGGAATCCGCAAATGCGATTTTTGCAACCAAAACAAAACGAAACAAACATGAAATTCCAGATCCTCGCCGCTTGTGCGGCCACACTCCTCGCATCAACAGCCTTCGCCGACGACAGCGCCCTCGCCGCAGCCGCCGAAACCGCAGGCAAACTCGCCGCCGGCGATGAAAAAGACCCTGCCGAAGTCTGGGATTGCAAAGTCGCCGTCGGAGTCGATTCCCGTTCCGGCAACACCGAGAAGGACGCGGTGAACGGCAAATTCGAAGCGGCCAAGATGGAAGGCCTCTGGTGCGTCCGCACGTCGATCGAAGGCGCGCACGAAGAAACCGAAACCGACGGCGAAAAGTCCGACACGGTGAGCAACGCCAAATTCGCGGCCAACGTGAAGCGCCGTTTCAACGGCTTCTTCCTGTTCGTCGACGCTTCGGTCGCCCACGACGGCGTCGCCGGGCTGAAATACCGCGCCACGGAAAGCACCGGCATCGGAAC
>JAZUJQ010000321.1:0-9215 GCA_045642845.1 Kiritimatiellia bacterium | reverse complement strand
GCCGCCGCCGCCGCCGCCGTGATAGGCTTCGCCGCCGCACGCCGTCACGGCGGCGGATTTTCCGGATATGTCGATTCTGCCGGCCGCGTCGATGCGGATCGAACCGCCCGCCGCACCGCCCGTCGCCCCGTCGTCGATGTCCCGCGTGTCGCCGTCGGCGCGCACCGCTCCGGAAATCAACACGTCGCCGCCGGCCTTGATGCGGATGACGCCGCCGCCGAAACCGCCGCCGGACGCGCCTTCCCCGACCGTTCCGCCGGAGCCTGGAAGTTTCGGATCGAGAACCGAATCGTACGTGAGCGCGGGGCGGCCCGTCTCGGCCATTTTGCGCGGAGCGCCCTGACCGCCGTGCGAAGCGCCGCACCCGGGTTCGACGCCCGGCGACGGACCTTTGCCCGGAGCGAAGCCTTTCGCGGACGCCGAAATCAGCGCGCCTTCGGAAACGAAGACGCTTCCAGCAGCATCGAGCGAAAGCCACCATTTCGCGGTGTCGCCGCACGCCGGATGCGTGAATGCTCCGCTGCGGAGATCGACGTCGCCGTTGATCTTGAGCGTCTTGAACTCCTGTTCCGGCCCGGTCTCGAAAGAAACCACGGCAATGTACGAATCATCGGTGGCAAGACCTCCGATTTCACGCGGCGCGGCGGCGTCCCACACGGCCGACGCCGCATGGCGGCCCGAGAACAACACCACTTCGTCCGCCTTCGGCGCGTGTCCGAGCGACCAATTCTCCGCGATGCTCGCCTTCGGATCCGCGCCCGGACGGCGCACCCAGACGTTCGTCGCGCCCTGCACCGCGACGGCGAGGCTCAAAAGAAACAAAAACGTTATCCGTTCCATGCCTTCATTATACCCGAAATCCAAAGGAAATCCCGCTCATCGCAGTTCGAATTCAACGGTCTGCTCGGAACCGGCGCCAGTGCAGGAAAACTCGAGTTCAAGGTAATCGCGGGTCTCCTCCGGAAGGTAATCGGACGAGGCGCGGCAGACCATGGCGCGCAGTCCGCGCGCGCGCCCGGCGAGAAACTCCGGCGCGGCCTTGTGGGAAAGAACGAGAAGACCTGCGGGCGTCCGCGCACGGAGAGAGTCCGAATCGAAACCGACTTTCGAATGCATCGTTTTTCTGTCGAAATTCAGTTTCAATTCAGTTGCTCCCGGATCGGACGAACAGACCGTCTCTACCGAAACGCCGTCGTGTTTCAACTCCGGTGCGTCGAGCGAAAAAGCGGTGCCGTCGGCCGGGACCGCCAGAACGGAGGACACGTACGGAATCTGCACGACGGACCAATTCCAGAGATCTTCCCGCGGAAGAGAAATCTCGCCGCCGGTCGGAACGAGGCGCGATGTGAGCAGCAGCCTGTCCTCGCGCAACACGGCCTCGCGCTCCACAAGCACGCCCCAGCCGCCGCCGCCCGGACGCGACCGCATCACGATCGAAGTCGGCGAGAGCGCGACGACGTCGAACGGATCGGAATCGAAGAAAACCGGCGGCGGCCAACGACGGTGGGCTGGATCGACGTCGCGCCATTTCTCGTCGTACCCCACCCAGGTTTTCTCGCCGCCGACGTTTTTCCAATCGTTCGTCAGCGTCGCGTTGCCGGGCGCGGTCCACAGCGCGTTGACGCCGTCGGTCTTTCCGAAGAACATCAGACGTCCGCCCCACTCCGGACGGAAGTCCGCGCGGAGCACGCCGTTGGTGAGAGACGGTCCGTCGGCCGCCGAGGCCATGACGGTCAACGCCAGAAAAACGAATGCCGGAAACTTTTTGCGCATGATGATGTGTCCCAAAACTGCTTTGCGGCGATTATAGCGGATTTCTCCGTTCATATCCGCACGCCGCGGATGAAATCGACCGTGAATGAAAACGTGTCGGACAAAGCCTCGCCGAACAGCTCGAAATACCTGGCGATTCCGATCGGACAGACGGCGACGATCGTGAGCTGGAGCATCAGCGAGAGCACCGCGACGATGAACACGATCGAAAAAAAGAAACCGAACTTGTCCAGATCCGTCTGGTGCAGCAGCAGCGCGTCGACCGTCCAGCACAGATGGAAGCCCCAGGCGAAACCGACCGCGACGGCGCACCCGCGGCCGAACGCCGTGCCGACGAGCGGGACGAACAGCGAAACGACGCCGAACACGGCGAGGAGAGTCATGGCGTACAACGGGAAAAAATACGGCGCCAGCAGTTCGATCATGTTCGGATTGGTTATGGACACCGAACCCTTGTTCCCGCCGACCTTGAGCTTGGAGACCTTCGCGCCCGTCAGCAGACCGAACGCGGCGTGCGTCATCTCGTGCGCGAACACGTAGGCGCGGGGGTACCGCATCAGAGCGATGAACAACGCGGCGCACAGAAGCGCCCCGGCCGCAAGGGAACCGTAGGACGTCGGCAGACTGAGCACCGAAGCGTCCTCCGGGCAGAAAACCGCCAGCGAACGGAAAACGCGCAACTCCGCCACGCACAGCGGCAGCATCGGAAACGCCAGCAGGAACAGCAGCGTTTTCAGCGCGATGGAAAATCCTTTTTTTCTCTTGCCCATTTCCCGCGAAGTCTATCAAAAATCATTTTCGCGTTTTTACGGCGTTTTAAGGTTGACCGGAGAGGCCGTTTTTCCTATCATCTCCGCCCATTGACATCCCTGCGGGGATTCCATCGCAATAAATTCCTACCATGCCCAACATCAAAAGTGCCATCAAGCGCGACGCACAGTCCAAGGCGCGTCATGCCGTGAATCTCGCCAACAAGCGTCGTCTCCACACCGCGAGCCGCACGTTCAGCGACGTCGTCGCCAAGGGTGATGCGGCCGCTTTCGAAGAAGCTTTCCGCGCCTATTCCTCCGAAATCGACAAGGCCGCCAAGAAAGGCGCCATCTCGAAGAACGCCGCCGCGCGCCGCAAGTCGCGCGCCCACGCGCTCATCGTGAAGAAATAATCCCGCAAGGGGATTGTTCCGCAGGCAGGCGGGTCCGCGCATTCAGCGGACCTGCTTGTCTTTGTTTATACGTGCGGAACCGTGCGGCCGCGCATTTTCCGCCGACACTCCCTGTCACATGCGGGAGAACATGGACACCGCGGCGAAGCCGTCCACGCCGCATGTCATCACGTCGCGGACGTTACCGGCGTTGATGCCGCCGATGGCCACGGCCGGCGGACGCGAACCGTCTGTCTTGCGCGGCAACGCCGACAGAGCGATGCGGAGCCCGGCCAGCCCGATCGCGTCGGACGCATCGGCCTTCGTGGCGCGCGCGTCGAACACCGGGCCTATCCCGACGGCGTCGGCGACGTCCGCACGCACCGCCGCGGCCTCGACCGCGTTGCGGGCGGAAACCCCGATGTCCATCGAATCGCCCACGGCGCGGCGGACCGCCTCCGGAGGAAGATCGCCGTGTCCGACATGCACTCCGGCGGCGCGGACGGCGAGCGCGAGATCGGCGCGGTTGTTCACCACGAGCGGAACTCCGCGCGCGTCGAGCATTTCTTTGAGACGTTTGCAACGGGCGTAAAGCGCTGGACCGTCGGATTCCGTGTCTCGGTACTGCACCAGCGTCACGCCGTGCGCCAGCGCACGCTCCACCGTTTCGACGAAATCGCCGGCGTAGCGCGACGGATCGTCCGTCACGAGATAAACGGCGTACGCTTCACGCGGAATGACGCTCACTCCCCGACCCTCGCTAAAGATTTCACGTCTTCGCCCGACAACGTGTCGAGCGCATCGAGATACGCAACGGCGAACGAACCGATCCCGTGCGATGAACGCGCCGCCTTTTCGCCGGCGATCGCGACGACTAGCGCGGCGGCGGCGGCGGCGGCGAAAGCGTCGCCTTCCGCGACGGCGCAGAACGCCGCGCAGATCGCGCCTTGCGCGCAGCCGACTCCGGTGACCCGGGAAAGCAACGGCGTTCCGTTGAACACATGCAGCTCGGAACCGTCGGGAGATGCGATGAAATCCGTTCCGCCGGTGGCCATGACGACGCAATCCGTCGCGCACGCAAGCGAACGCGCCGGCTCGTCCGCGTCGCCCTCGGCCGCGGAAGAGTCCACCCCGCGCGCGGCGGGCGCTCCGCCGGCGAGCGCGATTATTTCGGAAGCGTTGCCGCGGATCACCGAAGGAAAACGACGGGCCAGATAACGCGCAAGATCCGTGCGCACCGGAAGCGCGCCGACGGCGACGGGGTCGAGCACCCACGGCTTTTTGATTTCACGCGCGGCGTCGACCGCGTCTTTCATGACGATCGCATCGGCCGCGGTGACCGTGCCGAGATTCACGAGCAACGCATCCGCGGAACGCGCGAAAAGCGGCGCCTCGACCGCATCCGGGATCATGGCCGGAGAGGCTCCGAGCGCCAGCAGCGCGTTGGCGGTGAAGCCGCCGGACACGGAATTCGTCATGCAATGCACCAGCGGCGCACGTTCGCGCAGCCGCGCGAGAAGTTCGATTGTACTGTCGATTGCGTTCATTTGCGGCGCTTGATTCTACAAGATTTTCGGCATCGAGCGGGCGCCCGCGCGAACCTGCTGAAAAAGCGATTCAGCTCCGATTCAGAACGCACGGGACTCTGAGATGAACAGAATGACAGAATTGCCCGACCGCGATCGATTGCACTCGACCGCGATCGGCTCGATTTCCATCGCACCGAAAGTCTGCGGCTGAACTTACCTGACGATCAGCACAAGAACGGAGATCTTCTGCGACTCGTAGCAGCCGATGTCGACGTGTTTGCCGAAGATGCGCGGATTGCCGGCAAGATCGACGTCGGTATCCGAAATCCCGTCGTCGTTGCCCGCGTCGTAGAGGGCCTTCTTGACCTGCGGCGCGAAATTCCCGGCCACGTAGTCCTTGAAGTCGGCCTTCGTCGCCAAGACGCACGTCTCGTTGATTTCCGCATCACCGTCCGTCGCGCAATTGACAAAGCTCGCCGCATCGCCCGACCACGGATTCGCCTCCGTCTCCGGAACATCGTTGTACGCAGGGCCGTTCACGTCCAGAATCGCGCAATTGACTACCCGTCCCTTCGCGCAATGAACGCCGCCGATCGCATTGGTGATGATGTTGCCGGATTCGTCCTTGACATCGTGATTGAACCAGTAACTCGCCGCGCCGTCCACGATCGTGCAGTTCTTCATCACGGCATCGTTGTGGTTCAGCGCCACCACCGCGCAATATCCGGTCCCGCCGTTGTGCGCGATGAGGCAGTTCTCGACGCGTCCCGCGCCATCGACGTAAACCGCCCGCCCGGTCGGCAGCCCGCCATAGCCGTTCATGGATTTGTAGGTGCAATTCGAGATGACCGTGTGCGTCACAAGTCCTCCCTGCATGTAAATGCCGCCCGTATAGGCCTGAACCGGGGATGAAAAGCGTCCGTTGCGCACGACGCAATTCGACACCGTGCCGCCGGCGGACTTGATCCAAATGTCGCCGCCCCAGCCGCTGTTGCTCGCATGACCGTCCTGAATCGTGACATTCGCCACGAGAGCGTCCGGATGATTGATCTGCATGACCTGATCATTGAACCAGTTCCGATCGCCCGCCGTCTGCCGAATGATTACATCCGTCGGGTCCGCGCCCTCGCCAAGAAGCCTCACGGGCTTGTCAATCAAGATGAATCCGCTGTCCCCCGGAACGGTGTAATCGCCGGGTGCGATGTAAATCGTCGAACCATTGTTCGCGAAAGCCAGGGCGACCTTGATGTCATTTGCGGCATTCGCATGCGTGTCGTACGGCTCCGCGGGATTCTCGTTCGCGGAGTCGACATAATACACGCTCTGGATAACCGTCATCATGTCGGGATTGCTCGAAGTCGCCTTCTCCCCGGACGGGAAGGTGACGACGAGCATTACGGAATAACTGCCAGGCGCTTGATATGCATGACCGACAGACAACCCAGTCGTCGTCACCTTCGCACTGCCGTCACCGAAGTCCCATTCCAACGAAGCATTCTCATGTCCATCACCGTACACCTCGGCCGTGAAGACCGCCGGCGACAACGCAAGAACCTTCGGCTTGTCCACGCGCACCACCGCGCCTTTTCCGGAATTGCTTACCGTGTAACGTATGATGACAGTGCCGCTGCCGCCGGCGCCGCCCATTCCGCCGCCGCCCCAGCGTCCGCCGCCGCCACCGCCGCCGGTACCTTCCTGACCCGGCGTCGCCGCGTTCGAGCCATCATCTCCCTTGCCCCACTCGTTTTGCGCGCCGCCCAAACCACCCTCCGTGCCCCCACCGCCGTAGCCGTACATGACATCGGATCCGGTGATGGAGTAAACCAACCCCGCGCCGCCCTGTCCAGGTCCCTCGGCATCCGTCGTCATATGTCCGTCTTCTCCGGCGCCGCCGCCGCCACCCGGACCCCACCAGTTCGCCGCACGGGTTGCGCCGGCATGTCCGCCATCGACCGTCGGCTGTCCTCCGGGAAAGGACTCATTGGAATTTCCGCCCGCCGCACCGCCATTGGCGCCATCCTTACCCGCCGCCGGAGTATATCCTCCGGCTCCACCGCCTCCGCCGATCGCAATCACGCCGTTGAAAGACGAGTCTCCGCCATTTGCACCGGAATATGTCCGGTCGGGTTCGCCGCCATCGGCCACGACAACGCTTAAAACATCGCCGGCGGTCAGCGACATTGATTCCACATAGACGACCTGTCCGCCGCCGCCGCCGCCGCCGGTCACCGAACCGCCCGCGCCACCGCCGCCGACGACAAGCACTTGCGCCGCGCCGGAGATGTTCTGCGGAACAATGAATTGCGCTTCGCCAGGTTCGTCGAAAATCGCGACACGCTCCGTGTCGGAAAGTTCGATGACGCGGTTCTGTGCACAGACCTCGCCCGCAATGCAACTCGCACCAGCGGCAACGACAAACAGCAGCTTCTTCATATCAGGTCTTCTCCTTTTGTTCGAGACTTTCGGGTACGGCCCCCACCCATACGATCCGATGATAAGAGTATCATTTTTTTATCGAAAGTCAAATCTGAAAACGCAAAAATTTTCATCCTGACCGAAACTGTAGCCTCTCGCGGACGCCTCGGACCCGAAGTCCGGCAAAATCCCTTTGACTTCGGGACGGCGGTGAAGATCGTGCGGCCTCCCGCAATCGACGGAACCGGCGCCACGCGGCCCTCGCAGCGTCCGTCGTGAAACTTGCGCGCCGACGTCCGCGGAATTCCCGGCCGGCTTCCGCCGCCTGACCGCCGAGCCGCCCGCCATCACATCACATGGTCGGCATGGATGTCGCCGGCGTCGGATCACCGCCCGCGGCACCCGCGCAAAGCGCGAGCGCCGCGACAACGGGTGCAATCAAACCATCCAAGGTGCGACTGCAGGCGGTGTTTTTCCGTCGTGCGATTCCATCAGTCCTGAGATTCGTCAAATGTCTGATTCGGCTTCGGCGGCACCGTGCCGTGCGTCGAGCTCTGCACCCAATGGATGGACTTGGCGCAGGGAACCGCGTTGTAGAGCATCCAGAGACCCATCGGCGGACAGGTGTAGTCGCCGAGGCCGGCACGAGGACAGGTGAACTTCGCCTTGGGATTGATCCGCTTGGCGTGATTGACGGGATCGAAGTAGCGGAGCGCGTCCGTGCCCGTGATGTACCACGGACCGCGCAGACGGCCGAGCTTCTCGCCGCCGAGGTCGCAGCACCAGGTGATTTCGCTGACGATCTTGTTCACGTCCGGATCCAGCCCCGCCGCCCAGACGGCCTGGAGTCCGCCCTGACTGCCGCCGTTGGCGGTGAGGTTCCGTCCGTCCCACTCCGGCAGGGACTTCACGAACTGCAGCGCCCGCATCACGCGCAGCGTCATGCCGTAGAAGTAGGCGGTCTCCGGCTTCGAATTCTGCTTTTCGCTGAAGGCGTAGCCGGTGTTGTCTACGCTGATGGAATCGTTGAATTTCTGGTAGTAGTCGCCTTCCTGATCGAGGTCGTAACCGTGGGCGTTGATGTGGAAGAGGATTTCGCGCTGACCGAGTCCGCCGTCGTACGGACGCATCTTGCCGCAGCCATAGCCGTCGAACTCGACGATGGCCGGATACTTGTCGCCCGGCTTGCGCAACTTCGGAAGCGAAAGATAACCGGTGACGGGACGTTCCCCCGCACAGGCGACCTTGATCGCGAAGACATCGGCGTTCGGGCCATCCACCTTGATCTGCCGACGTTCGAGCACCTCCATCGGCACCGCGGCGAGCTTCGCCTTCGCGCCCTTCCAGAACGCATCGAAGTCCGCCGGCTCCGCCACCGGCGCGACCTTCTCCGGCTCGACAAGCGCCGTGCCGGTGAAGAAGATGTGGTCATCCCAATCGTAGCACTCCTGTTTGTGATAGACCTTGTCGTCCTTACCGACGAGCTTGGCCTCCACCTTGACCGACCCGGGCTTGGTCGCCTTCGTGCGGATCACGAGCGGTTCATCGACCGGCAGCGCGGCGGTTCCGTTCTCGACGATTCCGTCATCGCCCGTGCGCGTCCAGTTGATGGTCCAGTCGTCCGCCTTCAGTCCCTCCCCGACGCCGCGGAGCTTCATCGAATAGACGATCTCATCTCCGACTTTGTAGTATGGCGAGTCCTTGCCGACCGCCTCGCCGATCAGATACGTCTTGTCGAGCGCGGGGCACTTCACCGGGTCCGCGGCCTCCGCGGCGCCCGTGCACACTACCGCCGCGACAACTGCTGCAAACATGACTTTATTCATCACCTGTTACTCTTACTTTGTGGACTGAGAAAAATAGCCGGGATTCCCGGGCGCGTCAATGCGGGCCATCGCACCGTCGCTCTTGGACGGATCGAAGGCCGTGCCGTTGGCTCCGACGAGCTTCTTGCAGCCGCCGAACATATCGGACATGTCATTCGCCTTCGTGGTGACGAACTTGTCGGACACCCGGATGCGCTCGAGCTCCTCGTCCCCGAGGAACATCTGCCAGAAGCTCTGGACGTTCGAGGTGTCGAAATGCGAAAGGTCAAGCTCCTTGATCTTCATGAACCGCAGCATCTGCGACATGTTCTGCACTTTCGAGGTGTCGGTGAAGCTGAAGTCGAGGCTCGTAAGCGAGGTACAGCCGCCGAACATCTGCGCCATGTTGCGGCAGTTGCCGGTGTTGAGATAGTCGAGGCGGTTGACCGTCTTCAGCTTGGACGCGTTCCAGAACCAGGCGTTGCAGTTCGACGGCAGGAAGTAGACGAACGAAAGGTCGAAGGTCACCTGCTCGACGGACGGCAGCACCTC
>JAZUJQ010000320.1:0-1866 GCA_045642845.1 Kiritimatiellia bacterium | reverse complement strand
TTGAGCGTTATATTGACGCAGTTCGCGAAATCAAACACGGAAACGGCGAACGAACGGATCGAAAACAGCGACACGAGCGCCGCGGTTGCAAGCGTTGTTTTTTTCATATCATTGACTCCTTTGAACCCAACGACGGCAGATTGGCGAATTTACCGCGAAAAGTCAAGCGCGGTCAGCGAACCGCGTCATGATTTCACTTGCAATTCGCACGCATGGCGCGCACGGCAGACATACTGGTCGTCCCGCCGCCCCTATTCGTCCTGCGCCGGACGTTTCCCGCCCCGAGCGTCACCTTCTTGCGCCGCGTCGCATTCCTGATCCGGATCATCCGGCGAAATGGTTAAATCGATCGCACGGGAATATTTCGCGGAAACCGCGTCATCCTGCGACTTGGTGAAATCGACCGCGCGGGAAAATTTCACGGAAACCGGCTTGGTTCGCTCGGCGATCGCCTTTAGATCCGCCTCCGTAAGCTCAATCTGCTTGAATCTGGGTTTTTCGTAAAAGATCGTGACGGCCGGAAACGGACGGCCCACAGCGGAGTTGGCGCACCTCATGACGCCGTTCGTGTCAAACGCGAACATCTGATAGACCCAGTGATTGTGTTTGCTCTTTTCGAAAGAGTTGAAAAAATACGAATGCCGGAAGTAAATTTTCCCGGCGACTTCTACAATATCGGACATCTCGGCGCCGTATCCTGTTAAAAAATTCTCAATGCGTCCGTTCTTTCCGTCGGAAACCACGAAATACATATCGCATCCCGAGGCGTTCAAGCCGCACCCGAGCCAAGGGACCAAAATGACGTAATCATCGACCCCGTCGCCATTCAAATCGATCGCGCCGTGCGACGAAAACGATGCCCTGTACACTTCGCTTTTTTCATAGACATCCAGCGCGAAACTGCGAACAGCGGCCAACGGCAACTCACGGAACTTCACGGAATTTGACTTGAACGCCGGTTCCCATTGATTCATCCACGCGTTCAGTGTGAAAGGAAGAAAGGCGATTGCCGCAAACAGAACAAGCATTGAACCTTTATTTTTCATTTTGAGTCGATCGATTCAGTCGGACCATACGCGGCGTCGACAGCACACATGCCAAACGAAACGCCGCATCAACGGCCTGCACTCTCCCACATCGTGCACCACCTGTCAAGAAACGGCCAAACTGAAAACGGCCGTCGCCACGGAAAATCGCAGAATGAAACGGCACTCCGTTTTGAAGCGGAGCCAGCGACAGGTTGGCCGCCGTCAAATGCTTTTGCGCGGAACCGGCGGAACGCGCCGAAGCCGGCCGCGGTACGACGGGGATTTGTATTGAGCGGCACGCCGTGCTAGATTCGGCGGCATGCAAACACGTTGGAAAGACGAACTCAAGCGCTCCGTGCGATCGTTGGACGGACTGAGGAAAACGTTTCCGCGCATGCGCGTCACGAAAGCGATGCGGGAGGCGGAAAACGCGTTTCCGATGGCGATAACGCCGCATTGCGTCGGCCTGATCCGCAAGCCCGCGCCATGCGATCCGGTCTTCGCGCAGTTCGTGCCGGCGTCCGGGGAGCTGACGGCGCCCGCATGGCTCACGCTCGATCCGCTGGGCGAACGCCGCTGTGAGGTCGCGCCCGGGTTGGTCCACCGTTACCCCGACCGCGCGCTCCTGCTCGTCTCGTCCGCATGCGCGGCGTATTGCAGACACTGCACGCGCAGGCGCGTGTCCGGATGCACGGACCGCATCGCCGCTCCTTCAGACATGCCCCGCATCCTCGCTTATCTGAAGGCGCATCCGGGAATATGCGACGTGCTGGTGTCCGGGGGCGATCCGTTCCTGCTCGGCGACGCCGCGCTGCGCGTAATTCTCGATGCTCTCGCG
>JAZUJQ010000319.1:0-7146 GCA_045642845.1 Kiritimatiellia bacterium | reverse complement strand
GCCGTCGCCGTGGTCGACATCACGCGCGACGGCGCGACCGTCGAAAACGTCTTCACGCACGGCGCCGCGGCCGCGATTCTCGTGGGCGACGCTTCGCTCAACGCCTGGCGCATGCGCGACGTCGCCTTCTGCTCGATCTCTCTCGTGCCGCGCATCTACATGCCGCGCGAAGCCGCGGACGCCGCGGGGCTCACCTCGGCGGACGGTTCGAAGAAAATCACGATCGACGCGAAGAGCACGATCGTCGACGCCGCCGGCAAAAACCTCTGGGTAGAACTTCCGAGCGTCGAGGGATGGACGGGACGTCTCGAAACCGGTGAAACGCTCGTCATTTCGGCTACGCTCGACACCTACGGCTTTACGCCCGATTACGCGCCCGAACACCGCGGCGCCGCCAACTGCGCGCTGCTCGCCCAGACCGCGTGCGCCATCGCCAGGGAAGGCACGCCGCTCAAACGCCGCGTCATCGTGGCGTTTCTCGGTTCGCGTTACGGCGCGCTCGAAGGCGCCCGCTTCTTCTACCATGCGCTGGACATGTCGGACGCCTCGGTGAACCCGCTCGGTTTCGCCGAACGCGGCGAGCTTTACGCCGGAGAATACGCGGAAACGACCAATCTCCTCGCCTACGCCGCCGCCAACGACATCATTTCTTCGCGTGGCCCCGAAGCGCGCGAACTCCAGCAGCGGCTCAAGAAACAGTTCGTCGCCCTCGCCAACCGTCTCCGCGTCTCGCTCGGCGAGCTGCGCACCGAACGCGACCGGCTTACCGCCGCCGGAACGCCGGAGACCGATCCCGCGGTCGCGGAAATCGACGCCGGCATCGCCGCCGCATCGACCGACCGCGCCTCGTGCAACGCGCTGCGCGAACAGCTCGTCAAAGGCAGGCTCGACGTCTCCGATCCGGACGTCGCGCGCGTCTACGCCGAATGCCTCGCCGAGGTCAACGACATCCTTTCCACGCGCAAAGCGGAACTCGAACGCATGCTCGCGAACAACGCTTCGTGGCTCGAACTCGCGAACGTCTTCAAGGGCGGCTCGTTCATCGGCGCGTTCGATTTCGACTTCTCCTCGGCCGATGCGCCGTGGACGCTTTCGATGCTCAACGACGTCGGCATCTTCCGTTACGACAAACCGAACACCGGTGCGTTCGGCCGCCACCTCTCCGTCATCGATTCCATCTACTACGGCACCAACGGCATCTACAAAGCGGAATGGGCGAAGGCCCCGCTCTACCGGCCCACGCTCACTCCGATCTTCAAGCCGTTTTCGCTCTCGCTGCCCGCGCAGCGCTCCGCGCCGTCGGGTCTTCCGCTCGCGCTCGGTTACCCCGGATTCCAGATGATCACCGTCGGCGCGAATCTCGCGCACGACAATCTGCCGTTCGCGGACGATTTCGACCTCTCGCCGCTGGCCGGGCAGATGCAGGCGTTCTGCCGCGCGCTCGGCGACTCGGACGATCTTTCCCTGCGCGGCGTCTATTCCGCCGAACGTCTTGAAACGCGCCTCACTTACAGCGGCAGCAAGGGCGCCAGCTTCCTGAACTACGCCGCCGGATCGACCGACAGCGAAGGTCTGCCGCGCCGGGCCATTCTGACCATCACCGGCTTCCCGCGCGGATGTCCGCTGCCCGGGCAGAGCTCCCAGCCGCGCGCGCGCATCCTCGCCAACGGCCGCGTCTACATGCCGTACATCAACCGCAACGCCGCCAACACCACCTGGGCGTTCCGCTGCATCGCCGTCGGCTACGACGAAGACGGCGCCATGGACCGCGTCTCAAATCAGGACGATTCCTTCGGCATCCCGGCGACGCCCATCCATCTTTTCTACGCCCACGGCGGATACGCGTTCAGCAACGGCTACGCACCCGATCCGCTCGGCGGCGATTTCTACCACGCGACGACGCTCAACGCCGTCAAAAACGCGCTCTTCAAAACCCGCTTGAGCGCGCCGTTCGATTTCGAAGGATCGACGGAGTTCTTCGTCGACCGCACCGACCCCGTCAAGTTCATCGGCGCCAACGGAGACATGCTTCTCGGATCCGTTCTTCTCAAGGACGGCACTTCCGCGGACCGCACCAAGGCCGCCATGGGCTTCGGCGTGCCGAGCGACGCGGATTCCCGCCTGCGTTCCGACAACATCGCCCAGGGCGCACGCGACGCCTACATCCTCAACGAGTCCCGCCTCGCGGTGCTGCGCGAACGCAACATCGTGCGCGACGACCTCGAGAAACTCCACGCCGACGCGGAGGAACACATCAAGGACGCCGACGCCGCGACGTCCGAACGCCGTTGGTCCCTCGCACGCGCCCACGAAATTTTCGCGACATGCATCGAAAACCGCGTCTACGAGCCGCTGCGCGGCGTGACCGAAGACCTCGTTCAGGCCGTCGTCGTGCTGCTCCTGCTTTCGATTCCGTTCGCCTTCGCGATGGAGCGTCTGATTTTCGGCTTCCCGTCGATCTACAAGCAGATCCTCGGCTTCGTCGGATTTTTCATCGCCACGTTCGGGATCCTGTTCCTCACGCACCCGGCCTTCTCGCTGGCGTCAGCGCCTATCATCATCTTCCTGGCCTTCGTCATCATCATGCTCGCGTGCATCACCACGTTCATCATGATGGGCAAGATCAAGCAGGAGATCAAGGCGATGCAGGGGCTCGCTTCGACGGTGCACGGCGTCGACTCCGACTCCTCCACCACCCTTTCGGCCATCCTCATCGGCATCGCCGGAATGCGCAACCGCCCGCTCAAGACGTTCCTTACGTGCATAACCGTCGTGCTGCTCACGTTCACGATTCTCGTGTTCGCGTCGTTCTCGGCCAGCCAGGGCGTGGTCGAATCCTATCTCGGCCGCGGCGCCGGCGACGACCGCATCGAGCTGCACCGTCTCTCCTTCCTCGAAATCGACGACGACTACATCTCGGCGCTCGGTTCGCTCTACGGCGAGGACTTCGACATCGCCCGGCGCGGCGGACTTTTCCGAGTCCCGATCCGTTCGGCCGACATCGGCGACACTCCGTCCAACCCGGAATACGTCCTCTATCTGCCCAAGTCCGGCGAATCGATCGCGATGAGCGCCGTGATGGGCGAAGACCGGGCGGAGTTCAAACGCTCGTCGGCGTTCAACAAGGTCTGTCCGGATTTCGGCGACCCCGTTCCCGGCGCCGAAGACCTTCCGCCGATCTACCTGCCGCCGATCTGCACGAACGCTCTCACGCGGCTTGAAAAGGGCGACCGCCTGACGCTCAACGGCGCGCCGTTCGCCTTCGCCGGATTCTTCGACACCGCCGCGCTGCAGTCCATCACCACGATCGACGATCTCCGCGCCGTGCCGCCGGACTTCCAGTCGACGATGTCCAACTCCGGCTCGTCGGCGACGGCGAGCACGTCGACCGCGTTTCTGGAGCAGATGTCCACGGGTTCGTTCGAATGGTTCTCCTCCGAGGTCATAGCGCTCGCCGAAATCGACGCGCTGGAACGCGCGTGCCCGCTCCAGAACATCGTGAATTTCGTCACGCTCTATCCGAACAGTTCCGAAATCTCCCTTGAAGACGCCGGCCGCGAACTCGCCACCGCGTTCCACGGTTCGGTGCACGTCAAGAGCCCCGAAGGCGCCCGCCAGCTCTTCTTCACGAAGGCGGTCGAGGGTTCCGGTTTCGCGGACGTGATCGTGCCGCTGCTGCTCGGCGGTCTGATCATTTTCTCGTCGCTGATGGGTTCGATCGTCGCACGCGAAAAGGAGATCTTCACCTACTCCGCGCTCGGCCTCGCGCCGGTCGACGTCGGCGCGCTGTTCTTCGCCGAATCCGCGGTCTACTCAGTCATCGGCGGCATGGGCGGCTATCTGCTCAGCCAGCTCGTCGCCAAGCTCGTGAAATTCCTCGGATCGCAGGGGCTGATGACGCCGCTCGAGATGAACTTCTCGTCCCTCACGTCGGTCTCGACGATTCTCATCGTGATGGCCGTCGTGATGCTCTCGACGATCTTCCCGGCGCACCGCGCCTCGAAGTCGGCCAACCCAGGCGTCGCCCGCAAGTGGAAGATGCCGAATCCGTCGGGAGACAAACTCGAATTCGTGTTCCCGTTCACCGTCAGCTCCGCGGACTTCTCCGGCATTCTCTCGTTCATCCGCGAACACTTCCAGAACCACGCCGACGCCACCCTCGGCGCGTTCGCCGCGCGCAACGTGGCGCTGTTCAAGGAAAAGGCCGGAGAACGCGACAGGATCGGCATCGAAGCCGAAATCTCGCTCGCTCCGTTCGATCTCGGCATTTTCCAGAAATTCCGCATGTATTCGCAGGAATTCGAAATCAAGGGGATCGACGAAGTGGTCGTCGACCTCGTCCGCATCGGCGGCACCCGTGAATCGTGGGTGCGCTCCAACCGCGACTTCGCGGCCGAACTGCGCGAACAGTTCCTGCTGTGGCGTTCGCTGCCGATAGAGACGATCGAACACTACCGCGCCACCACCGCCAAGGAACTTTCGAAATGAGCAAACTGTCCCGACTTTTCCGCCGCCGCGTCAAAACACAGGACGCGGAGCTTGAAGAATTCCGCTCGTTGATGGACGTCCCCTCGACGTTCGAGGACGGCTTCGACGTGTCTTCGCTCCTCGGCACGCTTTTCGTCGCGCTGATCATGATCCCCGCGTCGCTCTACATGGGCCTCGTCGCGGGCGGCGGCATCGGCGGCGCCGCGCAGTGGGTCACGGTCATCCTCTTCGTCGAAGTCGCAAAACGCGCCAACGCGAAGCTTTCGCGCGCACGCATCTTCATCCTGTTCTACCTTGCCGGCGCCATCATGGCGGCGTACGGCGGCGGGCTGCTGTTCACGCAGTTTCTCGTGCGCTCCGACGCCGCGATCTCCACCGGCGTCGCCGCGGACATCCCCCGCTGGGTCGCGCCGCCGAACCTCGATTCACTTCCGCGCACGTTCCTCAACAAGGCGTGGCTGCCGGTCCTGATCCTGATGATCGGCCGTTCGATCATCGATTCGCTTTCCTCGGCGATACTCGGCTACGGTCTCTTCAGAATTTCTTCCGACGTCGAACAGCTTCCCTTCCCGATGGCGCCAGTCGGCGCGCAGGGCATCGTGGCCATCGCCGAACAGATCGAAGGCGGCGCCAAGTCGTCCGGCTCGTCCGTCCGCTGGCGCATGTTCTGCATCGGCTGCGGCATCGGCATGATTTTCGGCCTCGTGTACATGGCGCTGCCCACTCTCACCGGCGCGTTCTTCGACCGCACGCTGATGATCTTCCAGATCCCGTTCGCGGACTTCACCCCGTACACGGAGGACTTCCTCCCGGCCACCGCCACCGGTCTGTCGTTCGACATGGCCAACGTCATCACCGGCATGGTGCTGCCGTACTGGTCCATGGTCGGTTCGTTCATCGGCTTGATTTTCACGTTCGTGATGAACCCGATCCTCTACCACTGCGGCATGATGCCCACGTGGGAGAAGGGCGACACCACCGTGCTCACGCTTTTCGCCAACAACGTCGATTTCTACTTCTCGTTCCAGATCGGCGTCTCGATGGCGATCGCGATTTTCGGCTTCTACACGGTCTGGAAGACTCTCCGCGCTTCGCGCAAAGCGCGCGCGGCGTACGATCCTGCCGCCACGCTCGAACGCTCCAAACGCCGCGGCCACATCCCCAATCCGTGGGTCTACGCCACATACACGTTGATGAGCGTCGTCTACATCGCGGTCTGCGGCTGGCTCATCGACTGGCACCCCGGCGTGATGGTGGTGCTGTTCTTCTTCGCGTTCCTCTACACGCCGATCATCTCGTACGTGACCGCGCGTCTCGAAGGTCTCGCCGGTCAGGTCATCGAAATCCCGTTCATCACGGAAATGGCGTTCCTGCTCTGCGGCTACACCGGCGCAAAGATCTGGTTCCTCCCGATTCCGAAAGGCAACTACGGTCTGCAGGTCGTGGGCTACAAGCAGGCGGAACTGCTCGGGTGCAAGTTCTCCTCCAAGTGGAAGGCGGACATCATTCTGTTCCCGATCATCGTCATCTCCGGTCTGCTGTTCTCGTCGTTCATCTGGTCGCTCGCCGAAATCCCCTCTTCCGTCTACCCGTTCACCGAACAGATGTGGGATCTGACCGCGAAGAACTCCTGCCTCGTCTATTCGTCCACCCTCGGCGAATACTCGCAGTTCAAGGAGGCGCTCGGCTGGGGCCGTTTCCTCGCCGGTCTCGGCTCGGCCGGCGCGCTCATGGGCCTGCTCGGCTGGTTCGGCGCGCCGACGATGCTGTTCTTCGGCGTCGTCCGCGGTCTCGGTCAGACCGCGCCGCACAGCGTGCTCCCGAACTTCATCGGCGCGCTCATCGGCAAATACGGCTTCGAACGCAAGTACGGCCGCGAATGGCGCAAGATGATTCCGGTCGTGTCGTCCGGTTTCTTCGTCGGCACCGGTCTCGTGTCCATTCTCTCGGTGGGTTTCGTGTTCCTCTCAAAGGCCGTGTCCACGGTTTCGTACTGATTTCGCCATGTCCGGACGGCCCGTAATCGTTCTCGCTTCGCGCAACCCCAACAAACTGCGCGAACTGCGCGTGCTCTGCGGCCTGCCGCCGGAGCTCCTGGTCGCCGCCACCGAATGCCCCGGCGCGCCGGATCCCGATGAAAACGGCGACACGTTCGAGGCGAACGCACTCATAAAGGCGCGGGCGCTTCGCGATTTCACCGGACGCTGGGCGCTGGCCGACGATTCGGGTCTCGAGGTCGACGCTCTCGGCGGCGCTCCGGGCGTGCACTCCGCGCGCTACGCCGGCACGCACGGCGACGACGCCGCGAACAACGAACTGCTCCTGCGCAACCTCGACGCGCTCGGCCCGGGCGCTGCGCGCGCCTGCCACTTCACGTGCGCCCTCGCGCTCGTTTCACCCGACGGCCGGGAGTTCGTCGTCCGCGGCGAATGCCCGGGTTCGCTCCTGCACGTAGGCCGCGGCACGAACGGCTTCGGTTACGATCCGCTGTTTCTGCCGGACGGGTTCGACAAAACGTTCGCCGAACTCCCGCAGGAAACGAAGTGCGAATTTTCGCACCGCGCAAAGGCGTCGGAAAAGATGCGCCCGATCATCCGCGGACTCTTCCCGGAGGCGTTCGGGGACTGAGGCGACGCACCCGTGAAAAACGGAAGTTTC
>JAZUJQ010000318.1:0-3844 GCA_045642845.1 Kiritimatiellia bacterium | reverse complement strand
GCCGTTGTTGAGGAAGAACGAACGGACGATGTCGGCGAGAATGGACCGCGCCACGCGCGTGATGCCGGTGTAGTACAGCATCGCGCGGCCGGACGCGATGAGTTCGCGCAGCATGCCGTCTGGCAGGAAGCGGATGTCCGGTTCCTGCCGCAGTCCGGGACGCGTCGTCGCGAGTTTCACGCCGGGAACGACGCCGCCGAGCTGGTCCTGCCATCCGCCGCCGGACGTGAGCAGCTGCTCGAGCGCCGTGGTGCGGTCGAACAGATCCTGATGGCTCCACCCCATCGAGCAGAACTCCCCGAGCACGCCGAGCACGGTCGCCGCGAGAATCGAACTGGTGCCGAGGCCGGACCCCTTCGGAATCGCCGCGAGCGTGGAGATTTCAATGCCGCCCCCGAAGTTCGAAACGAGCAGTTTCGCAAGCGTGCCGGCGGTTTCGGATTTACGGAAATGAGGATCGAAACCCGTGAGACGCAGAGCCGCCCGCGGGATGGAGAACGGACCGAGTTCCGACGGTTCGCAAAGCCGTTTGAACGTCGTTATCTTTTCCGTGAGCCCCAGGTCGATCGAATGCAGGATGATCGCCGGTTCGCGGCAGAGGCGCGCGAACACCTGGATCGGGGGCTGTCCGTTGAGATCGACGGCGGCGTTCACGACGCGGCCGCCGCGCTTGATGCAGTACGGAGGCGTGTCGGACCAGCCGCCGGCGAGGTCGATGCGGGCGGGCGAACGGCCCCACACGATCTGATCGTCCAGCACGTTGCGCACCGGATCGACGCGCGAGAGCATCGAGTCGTCGACGATGAGATGACTGAGCTTTGAGAACGGATTTTCCCCCTTGCGCCCGAGTTCGCTCAAAAACATCGCACCGTGCACGCCGGCCATGCCGGACGCGGACACCGAGGCCTTCTTGACCAGTCCAGCCTCCTTGAACTGCGCCGCGGTCGCGGCCAGATCGAAACGGCGCGAAAAAGCCGGCCACGAAACGGCGTCCAGCGACGCGAGTTCCGCGGCGACGGCTTTCGCGCGGCGTTCGACGCGCGCCGGAAGAAACGACGTCTGCACGATGTCCGTCGCCGATTTGCGTTCGGCGCGCAGCCACGCGTCGCGCGCGGCGGCGTCGCCGGCCGCATCGCCGGATCCGGCCATGAAGCGCAGCAGCGCGCCCGCGGCGGGGTCGCTCCAGTCCACGATCGGAAACAGCGGCGCATCCTGCAGATCGCAGTCCGGCCCGAGTCCGGCGCTCTTGAAATCAAGGCCGCGCGCGGCGAGCCATTCCGTGAACGGACGTCCGAGATAAAGCGTGCCGCCTGCGGACAGCGCGCCTTTGAACGCATCATCGAAACCGTACACCCGCAAAGCCTCGAAGCAACCCGGATTTTCGGCCTCGGCCCCGCGGCGTTCGAACGGAACGGAATCGACGCACACGCCGGCGGGCAGATCGATCTTCCACTTGTTCTCCGGGACGCCGGTGATGACGTGCGCGCCGTGAAGGGTCCACGACGCCGGCACGAAGGAATTCTCGATCCACAGCGGCGCGACTTTTTCAGGAATCCCGGCGCAGCGCGAATGCATGATGTAGCGGTCGCCGCCTCCGGCCGCGGCCGAAGCGTGCCCGAACGAACGCCTGTCCTCCGCCGGATCGCAGAGCTCCGCGACCGAAGCCAGGACCGAGCGGTTGGTGCCGAAGTGGTAGAAACGGGCGTCTGGAAGCGGCAGCACGGCCGCGGTGAGCGCGCCGATTTCGGCGTCGGGGCATTCGGGCCTGCGGCCGAGCGACGTGCCGAAACTGTCGTACAGTTCGTACTTTGAAAGTCCGGACGCGGAGCCGTACGCGCGTTCCCCTTTGAGTCCGCACTTGCGCATCAGCACGCGCACGGCGCGTTCCGAAAGCAGCCAGATGCCGCTGTCGAGGGAAAACGAAAATTCGGAGGAAAGCGCGCGGATGCGGTCGGGCGACGGCTTCTGCAGGAAAAACTCTATCGTGCCGGGATCTCGCACCGGGGTGAACAGCACGCCGTGCGAAGAAGCCTCCTCCGGGGAAGACGGAATGCCGATGATGAGCACGTCGGCCTCGGGAAAGCGCGGCATCGGCGCATCGCAGCGCACCAGCGTGTCGCCGCACGTCACCGCCACGCGGTAGGACTCAGGGGCGTGGCGCAGTATGTGCGTGAACGCGGTCTGCTGGACGTCGAGAAGCGTCTGTCCGAGCCGCTGGCCGGCGGCGTTCGCCATCTCCGGCACCGGCAGACGGCTCTTGCCTTCGGCCGCGTACGCGGGCAGACGGCGGCTCTGGCCGCTGGCGTGGATGATGAGCTTGCGCGACACGGCGAGCCAGTCGCCGAACGACGACGCCGGCGCGATGTTCTTCCACGCGCGCAGAAGCAGATGCGCAGTGCCGCCGCCGGAACCGAGCTGACGCCCCGGAGGATCGCTGCACGCGAAAGCCGCGGAGGACATTGAAGTGCGGCCCAGCCGCGCGGCCGCGGGCGGGAGGGATACCAGAGTTTCGATAGGATTCATGGACTGGGGTCAGTTTTGCCGGCGGATCACGAAAAACGCCAGAATCAGACAAAGCGGAACGGGAAGCAGAATGAGATAATGGGCGTGGAACGCGGGATGCTTCGACAGCGATTCGCCGGTGAGGCAGATGAGATAGAACGCACCGGCCACGGCGAGCGAAATCGCCAGCCCGACCGAAGATTCGCGGCGGTGGCTCTGTATGCCGAGCGGCACGCCCACGAGGACGAAACACAGGCACGCGAACGCGAGCGTGATGCGTCCCGCGACCTCCGCCTTGGCGCGCGAAAGCAGACTCGCCTCGGCATCGTTCCGCGGCGGGAACGACGCGGACGAAATGATGTCGCGGAGCAGCTGCCACGTCTGCAGATCCTTGATGCGGTGGCGGGGTGCGGACTGCGCCACGCGCGCTTCCGCGTCCTTCTTTCCCGAACTCAGCGCGGAGAGCGGAAGATTCCACGTTTCCGCATGCATCATGCCGAGTTCGTCCTCCTGCCACGGATCGATCGTCACATCGCGCATCGCGAGAACGGTGTCGCCGCCGTCCTCCGCTGAAAGCACCGCCGAAGACGCGCGGAATTCGCGCAGTTTGCCGTTTTTCATCGGCTGCGTCACGCGCAGGTCTTCGAAAACCTCGCCGTTGCGGCGGCGCACGAAAATGTTGAACTCTCCGACCTCTGTCCAGCGGCCCGGGTCGAGCAGCGCCGTCATGTCGCTCGCTTTGAACGACGAGCGGCGCACGGCGCGCGAGTAGTTCGAATCGGGGGTGACGTTGTCGTTCACGTACAGGCACGCGAGCGACAGCAGCGCCGCGAGCAGCACGGGCGTGCGCATGATCGCGACGAGCGGCACGCCGCACGAACGCATCGCCGAAATCTCGCTGTCCGACGAAAGACGGCTGAAAACGAGAAGCGACGACACGAGCGCGGCGATCGGCATCGAATACGACAGCGTGCCCGGCATGCTTTGGAACAGGAATTTGAAAAACAGCACCGCCGACATTCCGCGGGCGATGTATTTCATCGACCCGAAGACCAGACCGATCATCATCACGAACGTCAGCACGAGCAGCGCCAGGACGAACGTGACGAGAAAGTTGGAGATTATGTAGCGGTGGAGTGTTTTCAAGACGCCGTTCCGCGCGCGGCGGCGCGGCTCAGATGTTTTTCGCGACGAGATCGCCGATGCGGGTCGTGGTGTACCCCATCTGTCCGGCGAGCTGCGACTTCATCATCGGAGTGACCTTCGCGATCGCCTTCTCGATGGCGGCGCCGGCCTTCTTCTCGCCGAGGTCGGAAATCATCAGCGCGGCGGGGCCGATGGC
>JAZUJQ010000317.1:0-17732 GCA_045642845.1 Kiritimatiellia bacterium | reverse complement strand
TATCGAGATCGCGTCTCCCCCGCCGGGCTGGCCCACCGTCACCGGCTGGAAACGGCGTTCGAGCGCGGCGTCTTTTTCCATGTACTGGCGGTACTCGTTGAGCGTCGTCGCGCCGATGCAGTGCAGTTCGCCGCGGGCGAGCATGGGTTTGAGCATGTTCGCGGCATCGGTCGAGCCTTCCGTGCGCCCGGCGCCTACGATCGTGTGAATTTCGTCGATGAAGAGCAGAATCTTTCCGTCGCTCGCTTTTATTTCGTTGAGAACCGCCTTGAGCCGTTCTTCGAACTGCCCGCGGTACGATGCGCCCGCCATGAGCGCGGTCATGTCGAGCGAAAAAAGCGAACGGCCTTTGAGCGTTTCGGGCACGTCGCCGCGCACGATGCGCTGGGCGAGCCCTTCGACGATGGCGGTTTTGCCTACGCCGGGTTCGCCGATCAGCACGGGGTTGTTTTTCGTTTTGCGCGAAAGAATTCGCGTGACGGCGCGGATTTCCGCATCGCGTCCGATCACCGGATCCAGTTTGTCGGCGCGGGCGCGCTCGACCAGATCGACGCCGTATTTCTTGAGGGCGTCTTTTTTGTCTTCCGCGAACGGATCGTTTGGATTGATGTTGTCGGCCATGTTTTATCTCCTTTGTTTGCATGGCATTGAAGCATTCGCCGTGCCAAATTCCGGAAAAGGTCGTCCAAGCGCACTGAAAACGCCCGATTTTCCGACTGCTGCGGGGTCTGTCCCTAGTATTTTTCTCGGTTTTATTTTTGAATTTGTTTCCGATAAAACAGTTTACTGTGCCAAAATGGCACATTGCGCCAAAACGGCACATACAAAACATTTCGTTGCCATACTCGAGTTCATTTTGCGTCGAAGTGCGGGGTCTGTCCCCAACGAAGTGCGGGGCCTGTCCCCAACGCGAAGTGCGGGGTCTGTCCCCAACAGTGCGTCGAAGTGCGGGGTCTGTCCCCAACAGTGCGGGGAAGTGCGTGGTCTGTCCCCAACGGGTAGATCAAATGCGTGGGTGCGGTGTCTGAAAATCAAAGATGCTGTCCGGCGCCGAGTCGCCTGTGTCCGGTGATCTCGCGCGCGGTGCAAAATAGCGGTTGCATTTCATCTTCCGTTTTCATATACTGCACGCCGTTGTTCGGTCAGTTGCGACCGCATGTCAATTTTACACAAAACTCAACCCCGGATAAAGTCATGCATGTTTCTCTGAAAACCGCATCGTTCCTGACGGTTTCAATGTTGCTTTCAGGTGCCGCGTTCGCGTTTCCCGCGGATCGTCTGTTCGGTCTCTCCGTCACGGCCGGCGCCCGTCATACGGACAACCGCGACCAGATTGACGATGGTTATGTCGTCAACGGCGTCCCGGAAAAGAAGGTCGAGCAGTGGAAGTATTACATCGGCCCCACGCTTTCGCTCCACAGGGAAATCGTGGACCGTCTGTTGCTCGACGTGTCGTACGCGCCGGTCTACAACGAGATGGACGAAGTGCGCAAGGGCAGCGAAAAGTCCCAGTGGACGCACACCGTCAAGGCGGCGCTCACGTATCAGTTCAATCCCCGCACCAAGGTCCAGTTCTCCGACAACTATTTCTGGAACGACCAGAAGACGTATTACTGGGGCGATGATTACGATTACGATCCCAACCGTTCTTCCCGCGTGAGCGACAGCTACTCCCAGAACAGCGCCCGTCTCGGCGTCACGCGTTTCCTCTCCGCGAAGACCTGGGCCAAGGTCAGCGGCCGCGTCCGCACTAAGCGTTACGACGAGCAGGAACTCGCCGACTATTCGGATGAAGACGAATTCGGTCTTCGCCTCGACGTGATGTGCAACTCCTCCCGTTTCTTCTCCTGGGGCGCGTTCGCCGATTACACCGACTGGGACCGCGAGAACCGCGGCACCCGCTACGCCGGCGAGTCGATGAAGGTCGGCGTCAGCTACGCCGTCATCGGTCTTCAGGCCTCGTTCGACCTCGGCGGCGACAACAACAACATCGTCTACGCCAGCACCGGTTACAACAAGGTCTGGTACGACGACTGCGATCTCGACGATCAGGATCTGCTCGGCGATTCCCGCGTTGAACTCCGTCTGTTCCAGCTGCACGAAACGCAGCTCCTCGCCGGTCTGCGCTACGGCATCGACTACTCCGACACCTATCCGTTCTCTTCGCAGGAAGACCTCGCCACCTACGTCTCGCTCATCCGTTACTTCGGCGAAGACCGCCGCTATCGTTTGAACGGCGCCGTCGAGTGGCGCGTCCGCACGTACAATCTTTACGACGACATGGATCCCGCGTCCGAACGTTACGGCTACTGGGCCGCACTCAAGGAGCGCAACGAAGGCCGCACTTCGTACGACCGCGATTCTCTCTACCTGCGCGGCGCATTTTTCTGGCGCGTGAACGATTACCTCTCGCTCAACGCGTTCTGCTCGTTCGAAAAGATCGATACCGACATCGGCACCGATTTTGAAGAAACTGTTTACGGCGCTACCGCGACGGTCAAACTCTACTAAGCAGCTGTCGGCGCGCCGCGCTTTCGCCGGCGCGCCATGTTTTGCGAATCGACCCGCGATGGCCTGAAACAGCCGCAGCGGGTCCATTTTTTGAAAGTGATGATACCCGATACAGTCAATCCGCCCGTTCCTCCGGCCGCCTCGGCGGTGAACGCTCCCGTTCAGCAGCAGAGTGTGAACACTTTTTCTCCGGGTACGACGGACTCGGTTCACTTTTTGGATTACTGGCAGATTCTGTATTCGCGCAAGGAAATCGTTATCGCCGTCGCCTTGCTTCTCATCCTCACAGGTATCGTCATCACCCGCCGGATGCCGCGCGTTTACGCGGCGCAGACCGTTGTCGAAGTCCAGCGCGAAACCCCGAACATCGACATCTTCGGAAGTTCGGTTTCCCGCTACGATCCCATCTTCCTGCGCACGCAGTTCGAGATCATCAAATCCGATCCCGTCATCGAAGCGGTGGTGCGTGAAAGCCATCTGGACGACGAGCTGGGCATGGCATACGGCTGGAAGACGACCCAGACCGCCAAAAGCACCTTCGAGCGCACGGTTTCCCTCGTGAAGCGTTCCACCACGCTTTCGATTTACCGCGATACGGATCTTATCGCCATCCAGGTGCGTCTTTCGAAGCCCGATAAGCCCGAAGGTGAGGCGGCCAAGGTCGCCGCCCGCGTGGCGACGTCGATCGCCCGCGTTTTCCGCGATTACACGCGCAACAAGACGAAGAACAACATCGAGCGCGCTCTCGAGACCTTGGGCGACGAACTGAAGGATCTGGACAGGCAGATCGCCGCCGCCGAAGAGGATCTCGCCGATTTCCGCGCCAAAAACGGCGTGGCGTCCATCAGCGAAAAGGATTACGGCGCCGAAGTCATCCGCAGGCAGGTCGCGGATCTGACGGTCGACGCGAACCGCGCCCGCATGAACGCGGAACTCAAGAAGGCCCGTTACGAACGTCTCATCGAACTTGACCCGCTCGCCGCCGCACGCAGCATCCAGTACGTGGTGAACGACACGTCGGTTACGCCGCTCCTCAACGACCGCGAACAGCTTGAGCTCAAGAGCGTGGCGCTCAAGCAGGCCAAGCTCGGTGACAAACACCCCGATGTGCAGCAGAACAACGCGTTGCTCGCGGCGGTGGACGCCCGCATCAGGCAGCGCGTCGAGGAAGTGCGCGCGGGTCTCAAACTCGAGTGGGAACAGGCCCTTTCCGAGGCGGACATGTACGATGCGCGCCTCGCCAAAATCGCCGACAGCGAGCGCAAGATTTCGGCGACGATCGCCGTTCAGCTCGAACGCAAGCAGAAGGAGCTGGGCGCGCTCAAGCAGCGCCGCAACACGATCGAGTCGCGCATGGACGACGAGCGCATCAAACTCGCCATGCCGAAGACTTCGGTCGAAATCATCGAAGAGGCGAAAGTCCCGGAAGTGCCGCTGCCCGTTTCGCCCAACTTCGCGCTCAACGTGACCATTTCCGTGGTCGCCGGTCTGTTTTTCGGCATCGTGCTCGCGTTCTTCGTCGAGTATCTCGACACCACCGTGAAAACCGTCGAGGACGTGGAGCGCTATCTGCTCTGCAACGTCATCGGCATCATCCCGCAGAAGATCCGCGCGCTCAACGATCCGAACGCCAGATCGAAGCATTCCGAAGTCTACCGCGTGCTCCGCATGAACCTCAAGAGTTCGCGTACGCTCGGCAACGGGAAATTGATTCTGTTCACGTCGGCGTCAGCCGGCGAAGGCAAATCTACGACGGCGTTCAACACCGCGTGGGTGTGCGCCGAATGCGGCGAACGCGTGCTGCTCGTCGATGCGGACATCCATCATCCGCGCCAGCACAAGATTCTCAACTTCGATCTCGAACCCGGTCTGCTCAACACGGTCGTCGGCGAAGCCACGCTTGAAAGCGCCATCAAAAAAACTTCCCAGAACAATCTCGACTTCCTGCCCGCCGGCCGAATTTCGTCCACGAGCGTCTTCGGTCTCATGGACACCGACGAAATGGCCGAGGCGTTCAAGTATTTCCGCGAGCATTACGACCGCGTGATCGTCGACGCTCCGCCGGTCGTCGGCGTTTCCGACACGGCTCAGCTCACCCGTCTCTGCGACGGCGTGGTGCAGGTCATCCAGCACCGCAAGTATCCGCGTGCGCTCTGCAAGCGCGCCAAGGACAGCATCGTGTCCATGGGCGGCAATTTCATCGGCGTCGTGCTCAACAACGTCAACACCGCGCACGACAGTTCGTCCTACTACTACGAACATCAGTACTACTACTACTACTACAGCACCGACGCCAACGGCAACAAGACCCGCCGTCGTTCCGCTTCCAACCGTCACGGCAAAGGCAAACACCGTTACGGTTACGATTACGGCTACAGCTACAGCTACGATCAGGATCAGGAAGAAAAGGATTCGAAGAAGTCCGAATCCGCCGCATCCGGAAAGTCCTCGGACGGCAAGCCGGAACCGTCTTCAGAAAAAGAGTCGAAGAAATGAAAAATGCAGTTCTTTTAACGGTTTTCGCAGCATTCGCGGCGTTCGCCGTCTCCGGGTGCGGCACGACGCGCGCCCCCAAGACGGGTTTCGACGAGTTCGTCACGAACGCCGTCGAAAACGCCGTGCAGCCCGTGTCGTCCCAGACCGCGGCCGTCGCCGCGCAGCCGCAGCAGATTCCGGAATCCGCCAGAAAACCCGTCAATGATCCGCATGCCTGGGTCCCTCCGGTCGACGACGCGATCGCGAAGTACGAAGACCGTCCGTTGCAGCAGAACGACGAAGTCGACGTCAGCCTCCACACATCGGCGTCCGCGGCGCCCGTGAACGCTTCGGACATCGTCGACATCGCCGGTTTCGTGACGCTTCCCATGGTCGGAGACATCAGACTCGGCGGCTACACGACTTCCGAAGCCGAAAAGGTCGTTCAAAAGGCGTACATCGACGGCGGTTACTTCACCGAACTCAACGTCAAGGTGACTTCTCCGACGATAATGAAAGAGCTCGAGCGCTCCTATTCGATAACCGGGTGCGTCAACAAAAAAGGCCGTTTCCCGTACCGCGAAGGGCTCACGCTTCTCCGTGCGATCATCGAAGCCGGCGACCTCACCAATTACGCCAACGGCGACGTCCTCATCATCCGCGACGGCGTGACGACCAAATACAGTCTCAACCGCATCAAGAAGCTCAAGGATGAAGATCCGGTCATCCAGCCGCGTGACATCATCGAGGCTCAGGAGAGTTTCTGGTAATCGCCGCACGTCCGCTTGAATGGACGATTTTTCCCACAGATTCCGCCATCATTTCCGCCTCGTGGCGGGGTGCGTGCTGCTCGTTTTCGGCGTGGCGCTGGCGTTCCACGCGGTTCGCGCTTCGGTCGCCCAGAGCCTTTACCTGAGGGTGAAGTACGGGTATTTCCGCGGAACATCGCGCGAGGTCGCGGCTCTCGGGGTCGACGACGTCCGCGAAATGGCGGATTTCGCAAACAGATGCGCGGCCCTGTATCCGCACAACTGGTATCTTCCGACGCGCGTGGCGCAGTTCGCCGTGCTTGCGGCGCAGTCCGCAGGAAGTTACGAAGAGTTTTCGTCGATGTCGAAGTTCGCGCTTTATTTTTCGAACGAGGCGTACTGCCTGAATCCGTACGATGACGAAGCCCGCCGCGCGCGCTCCGATGCGCTCGTGCTGGACGATCGCGTTTCCGAAGCTCTTGATGTATGGAATGATGCGATAGCCCGCGAGTACTGGGTGCGCGAACATCACAATCAGCGCGCCGCGTTGCTGTTGCGCGCGGGCGGGGAAGACAATCTCAGGGCCGCGGTGGCCGAACGGGCGCTGGTGAACGACAACGATCTTCGCCGGCGTCTGAACAAACTCGTTTCGTTAACACGTTAATTCATAAGGGGATTCTCCATGTGCGGAATCGCAGGTTGCAGCGGAGAGAACGCTCTCGCGAAAGTGAAACGCATGTGCGACGTGATGGTCTATCGCGGACCGGACGATTTCGGTTCCGAAGATCTCGGCGGCATGGTTTTCGGCCAGCGTCGCCTCTCAATCAACGACCTGGCCGGCGGGCATCAGCCGATTTTCAACGAAAACGGCTCGATGGCGCTCGTCTGCAACGGCGAAATCTACAACAGTCCGGGGCTTCGTGACGAATTGAAAGCGCGCGGACACGTGTTCCGCACGAACACCGACGTCGAAGTCATCCTCCACCTGTACGAAGAGGAGAAGGACGCGTGCGTGAAACGGCTGCGCGGAATGTTCGCGTTCGCCCTTTGGGACAAAAACGCCGGACGCATGCTCATGGCCCGCGATCACATGGGGCAGAAGCCGTTGTTTTACGCCGTGAAGGGCGGGGACATAGCCTTCGCGTCCGAGCCCAAGTGCATTCTCGAATCGGGTTTCGTGGAGCGTGAACCGGACCTCGAGGCACTGTGGCATTACATGTCGCTGCGCTACATGCCGGACGATCGTTCGCTCTACCGCGGCGTCGTCAAACTCCCGGCCGCGACCATCGCGGTCTGGGAGAACGGATCGGTGCGCACGGAGAAATACTGGTCGCTTTCAACGTTCGAACCGAAACTCGAAGGCGATGAAAAGACGCTGACCGACAAGCTTGAAAAACTGCTTCTAGAAACGGTCGAGATGCATTTGCTTTCCGACGTTCCGGTGGGCACGTTCCTTTCGGGCGGCATCGACTCTTCGCTCATCACCGCGATGACCGCGAAGATCACCGGCAAACCGTTCGACACGTTTTCCATCGGCGTCAACGATCAGATCAACGAGCTGCCGTGGGCCGAAAAAATCGCGCGCCAGTACAACCTCAATTGGCGCACCGAAACGGTGGAGGCCGACGTCATCGGCACCGTGCCGGAAATGATTTTCCACATGGACGAACCGGCCGATCCGTTCGGCGTCGGCGTCTACCTTGTGTCGAAGGTCGCGTCGAAATACGCGAAAGTCGTGCTGTCAGGCGACGGCGGTGACGAGAACTTCGCCGGTTACGACCGTTTTGCGGGTCAGAAACTCGCCCGTCTCTACGGCATGATTCCCGGCTTCGTCCGCCGCGGGGTCTGCGCTCCGCTCATCGGTCTGGTGCCCGAGTCGTTCGGTTACAAAAGCGTCGCCGGCAAACTCCGCTGGCTCAACGACATCGGCGCGCACGCGAAGAGCGACGGCGACATGTACGCCCGTTCGATGAGCATTCTCCGTTTCACGCAGGAGGGCAAGGAGGAGCTTTTCACGGAGGAGGCCAAAGCCAGAATCGCCGACACGGATTCCGTCCGCAAAATCGTGTCGTACTTCAACGACGGCACGGCGAAGGAACACCTCGACAAGATGCTCTACACGGATCTGTCGACACGCATTCCCGATCAGCTCCTCGCGATTTCGGACCGCATGAGCATGGCTCACTCGATCGAAATCCGTCCGCCGCTGATCGACGTCAAGGTGACCGAATTCGCGGCGTCGCTTCCGACTTCGATCAAGTTGCGCGGAACCGGCCGCGGACTCAAGTACATTCTGCGCAACGTGGCCAAGCGCTACATGGACGCCGAACTCGTCGACCGTCCCAAACAGGGATTCGGGTTCCCGATCGCGAAATGGCTGCGCGGAGACCTCGCGGCCTTCCAGCGGAATCTGTTCAAACAGTCGCGTTTCGTGGAACGCGGTCTTTTCCGTCAGGAGGCGATCGACCGCCTTGTCGAGGAACACATCGGCGGCAAGGCCGATCACAACTTCAGGCTCTGGATTCTGATCAATCTTGAAATCTGGCACCGCATGGCCTTCGAAGGCATGTCCGTTCCCGACGCGAAGGCGTTCATCGACGGATTGAAGAAGTGATTTGCCCATTGACTGACGTGTTTTTTTTTGAGAAACTTAAAGCCGTCGGGGCAAAACGACCCGCCGCAAAACACAATTTCAAACCAACCCACACAAAAATGAAAAACACCAAACTCTCCGCATTCACGCTCATCGAGCTGCTGATCGTAATCGCAATCATCGGTATTCTCGCCACGCTCATGTTCCCGGCCATCAACGGCGTCATGAACAGCGCGAAGGGCACCCAGCTCGGCAACAACGGTGTCAACATCGTCAAGGGTATTCTTCAGGCCAACATCGACCGTGAAGCGCTTTCCCGCGCCTCGATCTGGCCGACTTCCAACGCCGGTTACACTGATTCCGAGTCGTATTTCGCCAAGCTTCTCGGCGATTCCAAGTCCGGCAAGGTCCTCCTCGAAGGCATCTCCTGGTCCGCGTTCGCCGGTGCCGGCGTCCCGACCGCTTCCGATCTGACCGCTTTCAAGAACGGCGGCTACAACGTGTGGTCGATGGCCGTCGACGTCGAGAACGCGGACGGCGCCACGCCGTTCCTCTGGACCCGCAACCTCGAAATCAACGGCGACAAGCTTCCCGATGGTTCCGATGCCGAGGACGATACGCTCAGCGGCAAATTCGCCGACAAGACCGCGGCTTCCTACAAGCCGTTCGGCGATTCCCAGGTCGTCATCATCCGCAAGGGCGCCACGATGCAGACGCTCAAGAGCAAGGACCTCAGCAACTACACCTTCATGAACGGCATGTCCAACGAACTCGCCGTCGTCAAGGCGAAGGACTCCGCTCCCTCCAGCAGCGACGAAGGGTTCTGATCCAGGCGCGTCTCGATTTGCAGAAAAGACCCTGCGGAAACGCGGGGTCTTTTTATATGTGCGGTTGAAATGAATGGATGGAAGATCAGCCCGGACCGTCTTCCATTTGGTTTGAATGCAAACAAAAACGGCGCGGTCATCGCCGCGCCGTCTTTGTTTTGTTGAACCCGTGCTTCGCTTAGAATTCTTCGCCGCGGCCGGGGAACGGACGTTTGGTGCGGTCGACCATGAGATCGAGAACCGCGATGTCTGCAACCGTTGAAACCTTCACGAAAAGATCGGCGGCCGTGGCCACGGCGCGGATTTTCGCGATATCCTGGCACTTCGGTATGAAGTAGCGGCCGGACGCGCTCTCCGCACCGCCGAGCTTCTCGGTGAGCAATGCGAGCACGTGTTTGGTGGAGCAATTGCGGATGATAATCACGCGGGCGTTGCTCGCATCGGCCGGGGTTTCGGTCGGCTCGGCCGAACGGCCGAAGATTTGACGGATATTGTTGAGAACCGAGGAGACGACGCCCTCCTCGTTGGCGGTTGCGGCGCCCGGATTGGGCACGGGCGCGTTCATCTGTTCTTCGTTCATTTTACTGGGTCGGGTAACAAAACACCGACGGGCGAACCGCCGGTGAAATTGGCACCCCCAAGGAGAGTCGGACTCCTCTTCCATGGATGAAAACCATGTGTCCTAGCCGATAGACGATGGGGGCCTTGTTTCTTACTGGTGGCGAGGGAGGGACTCGGACCCACGACCAACGGATTATGATTCCGGAGCTCTACCAACTGAGCTACCTCGCCATGTTGGAAACGCGGCAGACTCTATCAAACGGGAAATGTCGAGTCAAGCGAATTTTATCACCGCATCGACGCTTCCTCGGAACAGAGAAAATCTCCGTGATGGAAGTGTCCGGTTGCGCCGGTCGCGAGTTGAAAATCGCATGTTCCGGCGTTGCCGCGGTACTGGGTGGGCGCAGTCGGAACGGCACTGCAACGCTCGTTCCCTGCAACATTTGCCCACTCTAGCCGCCAACCGCCAAACACTAACCATTTTAGCCCTCTGCGGGGTCTGTCCCCGCACGGGTTCTGCGGTAAACTGCGGGGTCTGTCCCCGCACGAGGCTTCAGCGTTTGGTTTTCAGTGCCACCGGCCGGAATTTCCGGAAAGGCGCACTATTTCGCTCACGGCGAGCGTGTCGCCGTTGACGGAGAAGCGGACGTCGAAATCATCGAACGGCATGCCGTAAACCCGTCCCGCGTCGCGGTGGTACGCCGGGCGCGGATCGGTGGCGAGCACCGCGCGCAACGTCGCCCGTTCGTCCTCCGGAATCATGGAGAGCAGGTGCTGCGGTATTTCGACCGACAGCGGTGCGAGCGGGGCGTCCGCCGCGAATCCGCCCGTCGGCTTTTCGGGTCTGTCGGCGTAGGGAACGTAAGGCTTGATGTCGACGATCGGCGTGCCGTCCACGAAATCCGCGCCCGACACTTCGAGCACCGCGCCGTCTTCGGGGTCGTGCGTCACTGCTTCAAGCTTCACGCACGAAAGTCCGATCGGATTCGGCCGGAACGGCGAACGCGTGGCGAACACGCCCATGCGTGCGTTGCCGCCGAGCCGCGGAGGGCGCACGGTCGGCGACGAGGCCTCCGTCCGGTTAAGGGAAAACAGCCAGAGAACCCAGATGTGCGAAAACCCCTCCAGTCCGCGCAGCGCGGACTCGTCGCGGAACTTTTTCTCGAACACGATGCGCGTGCGCAACGACGGAACGAGCCCGGACTGACGCGGAGCGCCGAACTTCGATTTCAGCGCGCCGTGCGCGACCGCTATCGTTTCAAGTTCCATCAACGGCCGAAGACGACGGAGTGGACCGCGGTGACGGGGGGCAGATCGACGAGCGCACCGCCGTTTTCAAGCGTTGCGGCCCTGCCGCCGACGGTCACGGATTTCACGTCGTCCGGCACGGACAGCGCCACGGTGAGCGGAAAGTCGTATTTCGCCGGATCGGACTCCGCCTTGATCGCGAGTTCCATCGAGCCGTCGGCGTTTTCCATGAGTTTGCACGAAGCGTTTTCGCGCTCGGTTTCGTACTTGTGCACGTCGATGGCGGCGCCGGCCCAGATCCGTTTCGCCGCAGCGCGCGACGAAGTCTCTTCAATGAGTTTCACGTGCTCGTCGTTCGGAAACACGATCCAGCCGCCGCCCACGCCGTGGAAAATCAGCGACTGCCACGACCCCTCGCGTTCCGCGCGGTCGAGCACGGCTTCGACGGCCTTTTGCGCCGTGTTGACGGTGAACGGGGGATTGCCTGGACCCGCTATGTTGGATCCGAAATCGTGGCGCAGCACGTTTCCGTACCGGGCGAGCGCGAACTCGAGTTCTCCGAGGCGGGGCTGTTTTTCCCAGGTCGTCGCGCCGGGCAGCGCGAAGGACAGCAGTGCGCCGTCCGGAAGACCGGCCCATTTCCGGATGACGGCGGACGCACGCCCGATTTCATTCGTCATCGCGGCGAAGTCGCCGACGTTTCCGTGGCTCCACGTGTGATCTCCGAGATACACGATTCCGGGGTTTTTCGCGGCGGCGTCCTTCCAGCGCTCCACGTACGCTTCCTGTCCTTCGTACCACCCCGGGCAGAGGTAGAACGTCCCCGGGACGCCGTTCGCGGCGAGCGTGGGGATGACGAGCTCGAGCTGGCATTCGATGCCGTCGTCGTAGAAAAACGACACGGCGCCTTTCGCGTCGCCGTGCCACCGCGCCATGCGCGCGTCGACGGCCTGCGAAACGGTTGCGGAGAGGGCTATGGCTGACATTGCTGCGATCGCTGTTTTCATGTTTGACTTCCGTTCTTCGCAAGATTCTACTCTTTTCTCCGTGCGTGTGCTAGAATCACGCTTGCACTGACATGATGACGCTTTCTTCACTCGAGCACGATCTGGTGAACGAACGTAAGTTCTCCGGTCACTCCAGTTGTCTGCCGCAGGCGCTTTCGATTCTCGAAGCGCGGTGCGCGCCGGACGACTGGTTCGCCGTGGGCGTCGTGAACAGCATTTATTTCGACACGCCCGGCCTCGGAGCCTACTGGGAGAAGGCCAACGGCGACAACATCAAGTCGAAAGTCCGCGTGCGGTGGTACGGCGAAGACGGGGCGCTACCTGAGGAAGTTCCGGTTTTCGTTGAGGTGAAAGGGCGGGTGGGTTCCGCCCGCAACAAGATGCATCTGGGCACGACGGCTCCTCGCGAGCTGGTCGCGTCCGCGTCCTTCGACTGCACCGCGCTTTCCGATTTTCTCGCGGCCAACGCCGCGGCGCTGGGCGTGCCGATTTCCCGCGAATGGAGCCCGGTGTGCTGCATTTCCTACAACCGCCGCAGGTATTTCGACACGCCGAGCATGAGCCGCGTTTCCATCGATTGGAACATAGAAGCGCGCCGGTTCAACCGCGCGCGGTTCCCTTGGGCGCGGCCCGTCGCGCTCGATTCGATCGTCTGCGAATTCAAGAACAAAGGCGGAAACCCGCCGCCGTGGGCCGAGTACATGCTCGCCGCCGGGCTTCGCTTCGGCAGTTTTTCCAAGTACGGGGAATGCATGGAACGTCTGATTTCAGGAGAACCATAAAATGAACGGAACGACAAAACTGATGGATCTTGTCGAAAACAATCTCAGCAGGGTGAGCGAACAGATAGATCCCGGACTTTTCGTCTCGGCGCTTCTGGCCGCCGTGGCCGCGGCTTTCGCGGCGTCCCTGCTCTACAGGTTTTTCTACGAACGGCGCGGCACCGGGAGCCAGGTGCACCGCGCGTTTCCGCTTCTGGCGGTGTCGATAACGACGCTGTTCATCGGCGTGCAGATTTCGATTCCGCTTTCGCTCGGTCTGCTCGGTTCTCTTTCGATCATCCGTTTCCGCACGCCGATCAAAGAGCCGGAAGAGGTCGGGTTCATCATGCTTGTCGTGGCGGCGTCCATCTCGGCGGCGACGTTCAACTTCATGCTGATTCTTTATCTCTACATCGCGGCGACGGCGTGCCTCATGATCATGCGCGGTTCCGCGATGCTCAAATGGATGAAGCGCGACGGGCTGCTGATCATCACGCTTCCGCGCGAGAACGCCGCGGCCAGATTCGGCGCGCTCGAATCTTTCATCAAGGCCAACATGGGCGGCGTGCGGCTCGAGAGCTCGGCCACGCACGCCGGTTTCACCACGTACCAGTACGTTTTCACCGGGCTGCGGCTCAACGCCGCCGAGCTCGAGAAGGGGATAGTCCACGCCTCCGGCGCGACGGAAGTGAATCTCTTCCTCGACCGTCCGGGCGGAATCCGGTGAAATCCGGTCGTCGCGCGTGAAACTCGATTCCGTCAAAAAGGCCGCGGTCATAGCGTTGCGTTGCGCGTTGTGCGCCGCGCTCGCGTCGTTCTTTTTTTTCGGCGGAGAGATTCTCGTTTCGCTGCGCGACGCGCGCGACCGCATCGGCGGGGCGCTCGGGCGCCATCTGGCGGAACGCCACGGCGTCGTTCTTCTCGTCGGCTTCGATTCGGCTTCGCCGCGCGACACGGTTTCGTTGGCGGAGCTGCTGCACAGCGACACGACGCGTGTTCCGGGGCGTTGCGGCGACGCCCGCAGAATCGATCTCGACAAGCGCCCGATTCTCAGGTTGCCGGTGTCTCCTCTCGCCGTCCAGACGGAGTCGTCGTCGTTCACGGCCTGGTTCAGTCCGTGCGACGTCATGCGCCGTCAGCTGCTTTTCCGGCGGCGCAATCACGATTCCGGATTCGGACTCGTTCTCGAAAACAACGAGCTTACAGTTTTCGTGGCGGACTGCGCCACGAACGTTTCCGCGACATGCCGGTACGCGGGAGCGCCCGGCAGATTCACCCACGTCGCGCTTGTTTTCGACGGCGGCCGCGCATCGGTTTTCCAGAACGGCCGCGAAACGGCTTCGCTGAACCTCGTCCGTCCGTACGTGTCGTCGGCGCAGATTTTCGATTACGGTTGTGAAACGCACGATCCGTTCGAGGGCGACATCGACGATCTGGCCGTGTGGAGCCGCGCGCTGCCGGCGGGTGAAATCAAATCGCTCGCGGAGTCGAAATGCGGGATCAGGAGAATGTACGCGCCGGTGTTTTCGTGCGCCGAGGACGCCGCCGCCGCAGTGTCCGGTTTCATCGCCGGTCTCTACCGCTCCATCGGCAGGCTCGTGCCTCCGCTCCGGAATCCGGCTCAAATCGCCAAGGACATTCCGAAAATGACGGTGTGGCCGTCGAAGAACGACGAGCGCGTGTTCCTGCGCGCCCACGAAGAATCCCTTCATTCCGGGTGCCGCACGCCGAAGGCGGCGAAGTTCCGCAAGGTCGACGTTTCTTTCGGCGGCGCAACGGCCAAACTGGAGGTCGCGCTCGACGACGTGTACGGACGCGGCGATTCCGTGCGGCCGGCGTTCGTCGTGAAGGATCCGTCGCACGCGATTTTCGGCGGCTGCGGAATCGTCCGCGTGTATCCGCCCGAACTCCACACCGCGCTGCACCCGGACGCCGCGTATCCTCTGCCGCTTTCCGGATCGTTCGTCCGCATGTTCCATGAAGACTCGTACAAGGGTCTTTACGTGATCGAGCCGTTCGACCGCATCGGCGGAGCGTGGATGGCCCGCGGCGTGCGCGATCCGCATTTCAAAAGCGCGCTGTATTTTTATTCGTCTCCGGCGCCGTGCGACATTCCTCCTCCCGGAGTCGATCCGGACGCCGCCTTCGCATCGGTGCGGTCCCTGGCGCTCTCCGACGTGCTCTTCCCGTGGAGCCGTCAGGAGGTTTCCGCGCGACGCCGGGCCTGCGGACGCAACCGCGACGCGGGGAAGTTCGCTCCGCTGCCGGATGCCGCGGCCGAAAATCTGTTCAAGCGCATTCTCGCCGGCAATCCTTCGCCGATGTTCGTCACCAACGATCTCGCGCTCGCCGTTTCGGACACGGCGTGGGAGTCGTCCGATCCGGATCTGATCGCGCCGGACGGCCGCGTGACGCGTCCTGCGAGCGGCGCACCGCGGCCGGTCACGCTCACTCCCGTCGGCGCCGACGGCGCGCGCGGCGCACCGCTCCGTTTCCGCGTCGCGCCGCTCGCGCCCGACCTGCAGACGCTGTTTCTGTACACGGGGTTCCCGATCGACAAGCACAGGCGAAGCGACTTCGTCTGCTTCCGCGTGCCCGCGGGCGGCGGGGCTCCGGAGTGGATCTCCGGCCTGCGGTCCTCCAACGGCGGCATCAAGCACCGCGGAAACACCAGTTACGTGAAGGGCGCGAAACGGTCGTTTTCGCTCGAGTTCGACGAAGCGGTCCAGTGGCCCGGTTCCAGCCGCGAAGCCCAGCACGTACTGCTGTTTTCCGGTTACGCCGACGCGACGCGTCTGCGCAACAAAGTGTCGTTCGATTCCTACCGCGTGGCCGCGTCAAAAGACGTTCCGTGCGGCGCGATAGAGATTTCGTGGTCGGAAGTCTTCATCAACGGCGAGTATTTCGGCGTTTGGGAAACCTGCCGCCGCGCGAAGGACATCTGCGATCCGAAGACGTATCTTTTCAAAGTCCGGGCGCGCGATCCGAATCTGTGGCTCACGACCGAAACCGACATGACCGAGTGCGTCAGCGCCAACGACCCGCGCAACGATCCGTACAGACCGCTCAAGTCGTTGTTCGAATTCACGTCGGGCGTTTCCGGCGAGGCGTTCGCTTCCGAAGTCGGGAATGTCTTTTACACCGATTCGATCGTCGATTTCTGTCTGATGCTGAATTTCACGGAGAACTTCGACGGCCAGGTCACCAACCAGTACATGGGCCGGCGCACCGGCGAGGACAAATGGTTCCTGATTCCGTGGGACTACGACAAGACGTTCTTCGACGGCGTTCCGAACAATCTTACCAACCGGCTCATCGAGAAAATGTTCCGCGAAGTTCCCGGCTTCAAGGACGCTCTTTCCGCGAAATGGACGGCGCTCCGCGCGGGACCGATGTCGGACGAAGCCGTGTTCGGGCGCATCGACGCCGACGTCAGGTTGCTCATCCCCTACATGTCCGAGGAATACCGTCTGCTCCAGCCGCTCGGCTGGGACGGCGACTTCGAGGAGGCGGTCGAACGGTTGAAATCCGTCGTTTCCGCCCGTCTGAAGGTCATGGACGCGAAGTTCCGCGCGTCCCCGGAAAGCGAAGAGCCGAAGTGATTCCGGCTCCGGCTGCGCGTCGCCGGAGCCGTTTTCAAATGGGCGTTTCCGTGCGGGTCGCGGACGCGGCTCCTGGTCCTGCCGTTGTTGCGGCGCTTGCATGGATTTTGCTAGAATCTTCGACAACTTACAAACGAAAAGGAAAAAGATGAAAGATACGAAGTACGTGTATTTCTTCGGTTGCGGACAGACCGAAGGCAATGCCGACATGCGCAATTTGCTCGGCGGAAAGGGCGCGAATCTGGCGGAAATGTCCGCACTCGGGCTCCCTGTGCCCCAGGGATTCACGATCACCACCGAGGCCTGCACCCGCTATTACGACGACGGCCGTCAGATCGGCGAAGACATCCGCGCCCAGATCGAAGACTACGTTTCCAAGCTCGAAGCCTCCGCCGGCAAGAAGTTCGGCGACGCCGAGAATCCGCTTCTGGTGTCCGTGCGTTCGGGCGCGCGCGCCTCCATGCCCGGCATGATGGACACCATTCTCAACCTCGGCCTCAACGAGACGGTCGTCGAATCGCTCGCCAGGCAGTCGGGGAATCCCCGTTGGGCGTGGGACTGCTACCGCCGATTCATCCAGATGTTTTCCGACGTCGTCATGGAAGTCGGCAAAAAGCACTTCGAGAAGCTCATCGACGAGATGAAGGCGGAAAAGGGCGTAAAGCAGGACGCCGAGCTGACGGCCGACGACCTCAAAAAGCTCGCCGGTCAGTTCAAGGCCGAATACAAGGAGAAGCTCGGCGTCGATTTCCCGGTCGAGCCGAAAATCCAGCTTTTCGAGGCGATCAAGGCGGTGTTCCGTTCGTGGGACAATCCGCGCGCCAACGTCTACCGCCGCGACAACGACATCCCGTACAGCTGGGGCACCGCCGTGAACGTCCAGATGATGGCGTTCGGCAACCTCAACGACCGGTCCGGCACCGGCGTCGCCTTCACGCGCGACCCCGCCACGGGCGAGCGCAGGCTCATGGGCGAATTCCTGATGAACGCGCAGGGCGAGGACGTCGTGGCCGGCGTCCGCACCCCGATGCCGATCGCGAAGATGGCCGAGGTGATGCCCGAAGTGTTCGAACAGTTCCAGGGCGTCTGCAAGACCCTCGAATCGCATTACCGCGACATGCAGGACATGGAGTTCACGATCGAGAACGACAAGCTCTTCATGCTCCAGACACGCAACGGCAAACGCACCGCGCGCGCCGCTTTGAAAATCGCCTGCGATCTGGTGGACGAAGGCGTCCGCACCGAGCGCGAGGCCGTGCTCATGATCGATCCCCGCAACCTCGACACGCTTCTGCACCCGCAGTTCGACGCGGTGGCGCTCAAGAAGGTCAAGCCCGTCGGCCGCGGCCTAGCGGCCTCCCCCGGCGCCGCCGGCGGCAAAATCGCGTTCAACGCCGC
>JAZUJQ010000316.1:0-10186 GCA_045642845.1 Kiritimatiellia bacterium | reverse complement strand
AAACGCGGGAGTTCCGCGCGGTGCGCATCTGCGACGCGCAGGACAACAATCCGAACTTTTTCAGCGTTTACGCGGGAGACGTTCCCGACGCTCCGATTTCGGAATGGACCAAGGCTGGCGAAAAACGCAACGGCGACGTGGCCCAGACCGAAGGCTACGTGATCGAGTTCAAGCCGTTGCGCGCGCGCTACATCCGAGTGTACGCCACGCGGCACAACGAGGCCTTCTCCGAAATCGAGGTTTACAACAGGTGACCGGCGTGAAATTCCTTCCGGTTTTCATCGGCGCAGCGGCCGCGTTGCTGACGCAGTCGTGCGTTATCCCCGCCGATCGACGGGTGGAATCCGCCTCGCTTTTCAGAGCGTCCTTGGATGAGTCGAACGTCGTGCTGCCGAAGTTTTTCTCGTCGAACATGGTGCTGCAGCGCGGCGTGCCCGTGCCTGTGTTCGGCAAGGCGGACCCGGGGAAAACCGTGATGGTTTCGTTCGCGGGACAGGAGCACGAGGCCGTCGCCGGTCCGGACGGGCGTTGGGAAACCGTGCTCGATCCGCTGAAGGCGTCGCGCGTTCCGCGCGCCCTTGTCGCGGGATCCGCAGTGTGCACGAACGTGCTCGTCGGCGACGTGTGGATGCTGGCCGGAGCCGGGCGCATGGGCGGGCAGTTCCGCCGTTCGAAGGAACCCGAAGCCGCGGATCTCGCCAAAAGGGCTTCGGAACAGCGGTTCGTCCGGATCGCGCACGTGCCGCACGCCACGGCCGATTATCCCGGTTCCGACCGTGCGTACGCCGAAGGTTTTCTCGACAAGCGGAACCGCTGGATGTGGAACGGGGACAACGTCGCGTATCATCCTGTGTTCGTTTTCGCGTTCGGCGAGCGGATGTTCAGGAAAACGGGCGTTCCCGTCGGCGTGATTTACATGCCGGGCGACGGCTGGGAGTGGGCGGACGTGAGCGGATTCACGAGCGCGGAGGCGTTTCGTGAAACCGAAGGTCTGGAAGACTTCTCGCGGAAGGTGGATGCGTTTCTTCCGGAGACGGAAATCGGTGCGAAGGCGTTGGACGAATACATCGGACGGTTCGAAGCCTGGCGCGGCGGGACCGTCGCCGATCTCGATGCCTGCGGAGGTTCGGCGGCCGGCGAAGCGCCCGTGTTGAAGCATCTCTCTTCGGGCGATTTCTGCGGCGAATTCAACGCGATGGCATGGCCGATGCGCCGCGTAAAGGCCAGACGGTTCATCATGTTCGTGACGAATCCACCCGAGGGGAAACGCCGGGAAGATTCACGGTACGATCTTCGCGTCGAAGCGATGAGACGCTGCATTTCCGAAGCGTTCGACGGCATGGACGTGGCGGTCGAAACCATGGATGCAAAGCGCGGACTCGTCGGGCAGGGGCGTGATTTCGCCGAGAAAGCTGCAAAGTCCGAGGATTGATGGGCGGGGGATTTCCGATGAAGAAAACAAGCGTGGGTCTTTTGCTCATCGCGGCGGCGTCGGTCGCCGCGGCGGAGGTCGTGCTGCCGCAGCTGTTCGATTCGCACATGGTGCTGCAGCGCGATGCGCGCGTGCCCGTGTTCGGAAAAGCGGAACCCGACGAGGCCGTGAAGGTGGAATTCGCCGGACAGACGCTTGAAACGACGGCCGGCGGGGACGGGCGTTGGCGCGTGGAACTCGCGCCGATGGAGTCATCGGCCGAACCGCGCGACCTGACGGTGTCTTCCGCGGCCGGTGCGAAGACGTTCACGGATGTTCTCGTCGGTGACGTCTGGGTGTGCTCGGGCCAGCGCAACATGGAGTATTCATTCGGCTGGAGACCGCACGACTGGGAGAAGTTCCAGGAGGAATCCGCGAAGTTCCCGACGATCCGCACGTGCCGCATCATCCGGGGGGACGACCCATTCCCGAACGCGGACTGCGCCTATTCGAACTACATGGCCGTTTGGAAAAACCGTGCGAAATGGCGTCGGGCCAATGACGAGGATTTCCTGATGACCACGGCCGTGGGGTATTTTTTCGCGCGCCGACTCACGATCGAGACCGGACTTCCGATCGCCGTCATCGACGCTTCGTGGAGCGCGCAGCGCATAGAGCCGTTCATTCCGCAGGACGCTTTGGCTGCCATGGACGATCCGGTCGCCGGCAGGTTGAAGGCGTTTTATCCGAACACGCCGGAAGGCAAGGCCAAGTGCGATGGGTACATCGCCGCTTTGAGAGACTGGGCCGGAAAGGTCAAAGCGGACGCCGACGCCGGACGCGAAGTCACGGCGGCGTGTCCTGAGTACGGATCGTTCCCGAGGCTCGGGACTCATTACAACCGCATGATTCTTCCGCTGACCGCGCTGCCGGTGAAAGGCGTCATCTGGTACCAGGGATGCGCGAATGCCGCGATGGGCGAAAAATACCTTGATTTCTACCGAGTGCTCGTCGACAGCTGGCGCAAGGCGTGGAACCAGCCGGAAATGCCGATTTACAGCGTGCAGCTGGCCGCCTTCTGGAACAACTGGAAACGCATTGAAAGCACGGCGGGCGGCGACGGGTTCACGCCGGTGCGCGAGGCTCAGCGCAAGAGCGCGGCGATTCCGCACACTGGCGTAGCCGTGGCGTACGATCTGGGAGAGCCGTACGAAATCCATCCGAAGGAGAAATACCACGTCGGCGAACGTCTCGCAAAGTGGGCGCTGCGCAATGAATACGGGCAAAAGGACCTCGTGTGCTCCGGGCCGTTGTACAAGGCGATGAAAATCGAAGGCGGCGCGATACGGGTGTCGTTCGACTGGACGGGTTCCGGTCTTATGGTCGGCAAAAAGGAATGCACGGACAACCTCGATCCCGTTGAAGCCCCGGCCGGAACGCCGCTTTCCGGCTTCGCGATCGCGGGCGCGGACAGGGAGTGGCGCGTCGCGGAAGCGAGAATCGACGGCGACACGGTCGTTGTGAGCAGTGCCGACGTGCCGGCGCCTGTCGCAGTGCGCTATGCGTATCACGGCGCGCCGCTTGAGCCGTGCAACCTCTACAACAAAGAATCGCTCCCCGCCTCGCCGTTCCGCACGGACGATTGGTGACGATTCAAACTTCAAATCTCAGCTGATATTTCTGTTATAATCCAGACAAATAAAAGTGTTTTGCTGTACAGGGATTCATTTTGGCATGTCAGTCCGTACACCTGGCACAAGCAGGAACTGTTCAAGGGGCGGAACGTTCTCTACGGCAGCGGTTGGGCTGGCTGGGGATTCGAGAGCAATTGCGTCCCTGAGGAAGTCAACATCGCGTCAACGAATGTTCTGGCGAAACTGCCGATATTCGAAAAAGGTCCTGACGAAATGTATTCAGACACGATTTCGCTGGAATGGCGGAATAAGTTGCTTGCGTATGCAATACCGGCGCTGTCTCAGCCTGTCGGCTTGTCTTCACAGAACAACGTGTTTTTCAATTGCGATATGAATGACCGTGAAACGGAAACTTACAGTTGGTGCCGGGACGATCCGTCATATCAAGATGATTGGCTGCATTCAGACATACAGAACGTGGCGTTTTTTTACACATATATGGTTTTCGATGACATTGTCGAAAGGATGGGAGGAACGCAATGACAAAAACGCTGTTCATGCTGTTTGTTTTTTGTATGGCAACAGGTTGTTCTGACATAATTGATAGGACTGGACGTTCAGGTCTGTACGGGACGATAACGTATCACGTGATTGACGATGACGGCGAGCCAGTGTCGGACGCATGCGTCAGGGCCTGTTTTATCAGGCAGAGCGGAGATAACATTGTTGTAAAAGCAAGCACCGACAGCAACGGTTATGTCACTGTAAAGGCCAAAACCAATCTTGAAGTCAGAACGTCCATAACGAAAGACGGATACTACAAAGGTTTTGATCGTTACATGTTTTTTACATCGGACGTCAGCAAGATGAGCCCGGACGGATGGAAAGCTTTTCCGACAAACACGGTTGTCTTCAGAAAAATAAGAAACCCTAAGCCTTTTCGTTTGATTACTGTTAACGCAAAAAGTTGCAAGACTCAGTCTTCTGCGTGTTTCGATCTTGTTTCGGGTGAGTTCATAAGGCATGACGCGCCAACTGCAAACGCATGCATTTGTTTTTCGTGGAGGCGCATTGAACTGAATGAAAGCGGAACGAAGTTCAGGCTTGAACTTGATTTGTCAGTGCCGGAGTCGGATGAAAACGATTCGGGATTCATTTATTGTAAAACAAACGTTAAAAGTTCATTTTTCAGACCGTATAAAGCTCCTGATTCCGGATATTCCGCTGAATTAAAACTTGCAAATGTAGATCAATGCAAAGAACGCATGCCGTTTCCGCAAACGAAAGGTGAATACATCATTTTCAAAATACGGGAACAACATCCGTCGGAAACAACTGAAAATTGTTTTAGATATGGCGTCATAACCAGACTGTATGCTTCAGCGCGGAGAGGTGATGATACCGCTACGATTTCATTTGATTACATTGTCAATGAAGAAAACGATAAAAATCTCGAGTACAGCAATGTGCCGAAAGAAGAAAATTTTAAACAATGAAGAACATTTTGTTTCGGCCGTTATGCGCAGTTGTTTTTGCTTTTGCAATCTCTCACCAAGTTTTGCGCGGAGATGTTGTGAATATGATGGTAAAGCACGGACTTGATGGCGAAATTGTCTACAATGATGTCGGCATCGCGTCAACGAATGTGCTGGCGGATATGGATATGCCAATGTTCGAGGATGGACCGTATTTTAACAACTGGTTGCATTCTGACATACAAGATGTTGCTTATTTTTACACATACAACTTATTTAACAAATTCGTGACCGGTGGAGGACTGGCGCAATGAAATTTTGGCTGACGGTTTCTTTGCTTTTTTCTGTATGTATTGCACTGCCTTTGCAATTGGCGCGAATGCAGCGACATGGTCTTTACGGAACCATAGTGTATCGAGTTCAAAGTGAAGACGGAGTCCCGATTCAGGATGCAACCGTGCAATCGTATTTCATGCGGGCGAATGGAAGCTATGATGTGGTTCGTGCACTGACAGATACAAACGGAACTGCGGAACTGAGGGGTAAAGTCGACTTGAATGTGGTTTCTTCGGTGAAAAAAGAAGGTTTTTACGAAAGTCGTGATGATTATATGTTTTTCACGGCGGATGATAGCAAAGTGACTTCAGACGGATGGTCGATGCATCCGACCAACACCATTGTGTTGAGAAAGGTTAAGCATCAACAAAAGATGTATCGCAAACGAGCTGTAATTGAAAATGTAAAACGTGGTCAACCTTTTAAGTTCGATTTTTTCACAGGAACCGTTTGTGATGATAATTCGCCAAATACAAATGCCTGTATATATATCGCGTGGAATGATGATTTATTGTCGGTTAAACCGTATCGAATGAAACGGACGCTCGTCATATCATTTGAACCGGAACACGGTGGTATACAACTATGTCGATACAGAGGGAATAGCACTTTTATGCATCTGTACGAAGCTCCTGTAGACGGATACAACGAATCAATCAGATTTTCAAACATCCCTGATGCAGGTGAAATCGCTTTTCCTCGATCAGACGGTGAAAACATAGTGTATTGCGTGGACGAATCATATAACGGTGATTTTATAGATTGCAATCGCCATTACGGTATGATCTTCGCGCCTGACTTTTCAGTTTTTGCCGGTTCAAAAGATTCGGCGACAGTTTGTTTTTTTTATTATTTCAATGACACAAACGACAAAAACATCGAATATGCTGCGCCGTGATTTTGAAAAAATGTCAGAGCACGATGCCTTCAAGTTCGATTTATCTGAAATTGTGGAAATTAGTTGCTCGATTACGTTGTTCGATGGATTTGTAAGAGATGGAGGCCTGAGTCGATGAGAAAAACGTTCATTTTGTTGTTGTTTGCAATTTGCACGATTTCATGCGACGACATCATCTCGCAGATGAAACGTCACGGACTTTATGGCACAGTCGTGTATCGCGTTGTTGACGAAGATGGCGCCGCCGTTTCAAATGCCGCAGTCAAGGCATGTTTCACAATGGCGGATGGCGGTAAAAAACGCGTGTACGCGGAAACGGACGCCGAAGGCATCGCAGTCGTCCGTGCAAAAACGAATTTCGATGTTCATACCCAAGTTACAAAAGCCGGATATTATAAAAGCGATCACGAGCATATGTTTTTCACGTTGGATGAAAACAAAATGCACGACGGGGAGTGGATTGTGGTTCCTACGAATACGGTTGAACTCAGGCGCATCGGAATGCAGAAACGTGTGTCTGCGCCAAATGTGGCGGTCATAGACAACATGGAACGCGAGAAGGTTTATTGTTTTGACTTTTTATCCGGTCGGGTAATTGATTCGGGATCGTCCGACACGAACGTCTGCCTGAAACTTTCATTTACAGCCGAGTCGCTTGAAGGCAACGAACCGGCGTCACGCGTTGTTTTGACGGTTTGGGATGACAGCGGTGGCGGCTTGCAAATGCATAACTATGCTGGAGCGAGCCGTTTCGTTTTTCCTCACAATGCGCCGACCAATGGATACTCGAGGTCTTTGGTTTTCTCCAATTGGCCGAAATCTGGCGAGTTCCCGATCGGGCATCATGAACGCGGCGAGTATGCAATCTTCAAAATTTACGAAAGGTGTAACGGTTGCGTTATAAACGATGCCGTTCATTACGGGATCATCCGTGCCATGAACATTTATCGCAGATTTGGCGAGAAAACGGCAAATGCGGATTTTTTCTATTATTTCAATGATTGCGACGACGATGTCAACACGGAATATGTGCATCAGTGATTGCTCGGTTCTTGATGTCGGCGGTTGGGCTGGCTGGGGATTCGAGAGCAACTGCGTCCCGGAGGAAGTCAACGTCGCGTCAACGAATGTTCTGGCGAAACTGCCGATATTCGAAAAAGGTCCGGACGAAATGTATTCAGACACGATTTCGCTGGAATGGCGGAACCAATTGCTTGCGTACGCAATTCCGGCGCTGTCCCCGCCGGCTGGACATAGGTCGGTTGTGCCACAAACAAGTTTTGATGTGCAAAACACAGATATGAACGCCCAAAAATACAAGGAGAACGGCTGGTGTCGTAAAGATGACCATTTCGGGGACGATTGGCAGCATTCCGACATTCAAGGAGTTGCATATTTTTACACGCACAAGGTGTTTGACAGTTTTGTGGAAGAAGGATGTTTGAATCAATGAAACGTTTTTGCGAAGTGTGTGCGGTGGCATTGTTCGCTGCGTTTGCCGTGTCGGCGTGTTCGCGGTCTGTAAATTCATTTGAACGAATGAGACGGAACGGTCTCAAAGGAACGATAACGTATCACGTGGTTGACGATGACGGCAATCCGGTGTCGAACGCCGATGTCAAGGTATGGTTCGGGCGTTCAACCGGAAAACACACAGTGGTTCGCGCCAAAACCGATGCCGACGGATTCGCGACTTTAAGCGGCAGGGTCAATTTGGATGCAGTGGCGACCATAACGAAAAGCGGGTATTACAGAAGTTACGACAAATATACGTTTTTCACGCTTGACGAAAGTAAAATGAAAGGCGATTCATGGGCGACGGTTCCTACAAACACAGTCGATCTCAGAATTGAAAGAGAACCTAAAATGACATCGTCAAAAAGAGCACGTCTCAATGGTATGGAAAAACGTAAAAAATACCGTTTTGACTTTATTACGGGCGGACTCGTGGATTGCGACTCAATGTGTACAAATGCATGCCTTGCGTTTGCTTACAATGTTGAGCCGTTGGATGACACAGGAGAAAAGTTTCGCGTGATTATTGAAGTTTCTGCAGACGGCGGTGGCGGGCTTCAATTGCAGCATTACACAGGTTCCAGCAATTTTCTTTTCCCGTACAATGCTCCTTCGGACGGCTATGCAGAGTCAATTCATTTTTCAAACAAACCTAAACCAGGCGAACATTCTTTTATCAACGATGACGAGCGCAAAATCGTGATATTTAAAGTTTATGAAAAAAGCGGAGGTGAATTTGTTGATGGAAGCTGCCATTACGGCATAATAAGTCTGTTGAATTTGTGCCGTAGATTTGGTCGAGATACCGCGGATTTGGACTTTTTCTACTACTACAACGACAAAGTTGACGATATGAATACGGAGTACGTGCATTAAAACACTCATTGCGTAACCAATTCTCAATCCGTTTGTCTTTGAATCAATGAAACGTTTTTGCGAAGTGTGTGCGGTGGCATTGTTCGTTGCGTTTGCCGTGTCGGCGTGTTCGCGGTCTGTAAATTCATTTGAACGAATGAGACGGATCGGTCTCGAAGGAACGATAACGTATCATGTGATTGACGATGACGGCGAGCCGGTGGCGAACGCCGATGTCAAGGTATGTTTCGAGCGTTCAACCGGAAAACACACAGTGGTTCGCGCCAAAACCGATGCCGACGGATTCGCGACTTTAAGCGGCAGGGTCAATTTGGATGCAGTGGCGACAATAACGAAAAGCGGATACTACAGAAGTCGAGACAAATATACGTTAATGTTGTGTCCGTGTTTTGTGTGACGCTTCGTGGAGCGTTGTTTTTCTGCGGAGCGGTAGCGGGAGCTTCACGGATCGGAGTGAATTCACAAGCGGTGCATGAGGATTTTCATGCCGCTGCGGCGGACTTTCCGGTAAGCATAGGGATAATTCCGCAATCGTCAAATTGACGGTCAGGCGTACAGCAGGGCGTTCCAGCCGCAGGCGATGGCGCCGTTCACGTTGACCTGGGTGTCGTCGAAGAACACAAGCTTTTCCGGCGGAAGCGCGAGGCGTTCCTCGACGATGGCGTAAATGCGCGGATCGGGTTTGCTCACGCCGACCTTCTGCGACACGACTTCCACGTCCGCCAGCGCACGGAACTCGGCGCAGCCGGGCACGAAGAATTCTTCGTAAAAGTCCGTCGTCATATTGGTGAGAATCGCGACCTTTTTTCCGGCGGCTTTTGCGCGCGTCATCAGTTCGAGCGTGTCGGCCCGTTTTTCCGCGACCCACGAACTGAGATCGTATTCTCTCAGTTCGGTCAGGTCTTCGTCGGCGACGTTCAGTCCGGCTTCCGCGAAAATGCGCCGGTACATTTCGTAAAAGTCGATCGCCCCGCTGTCATACACCTTGCGCCACGTGTCGAACCCGGCCATCACGCGTTCGCGCGAGAGACCGCGCGCTTCGCAGAACGGGTAGACCGTCGTCTCCCAGAGTTTGAACGGAGCGCGTGTCATCACGCCGCCGAAGTCCCACACCGAGCCTTCGGCCGCCGCGATCGCGTTTTCGATTTCTTCCGGTGTCGCCGGTTTCACGGAGCCGGCCTCACGAAACGGGCGGGAAGAGCCAGTCCATCAGCCCGGAATCCTTGAAGTTTCCGAGCGAACCGGCGAGCGCGGCGGCTTCGTCGTATCTTTCGACGGCGTCCGGGATGACGCCCGGACCGCACACCGCCACGGGCACCGGGGTGCGCGTGTGACGGCCGATGGAGACGGGCACGGGGTGATCCGGGAGGAGAACGATGCGGACGTCCGCGCCGGCGCCGGCGAGAATCGGCGCGACGAGCCGCCTGTCGACGTCCTCGATCGTTTTGATTTTAAGGTCGGTGTCCTGCGCGTGCGAGACCTCGTCCGTCGCTTCGATGTGGACGTAGACGAAATCGTGCGTTTTGATCGCTTCGAGCGCGGCGGCGGCCTTTCCTTCGTAATTCGTGTCGATGTATCCGGTCGCGCCGGGCACCTTTATCACATCCATGCCGAGCGCACGGCCGAGACCGTTGATCACGTCGACCGCGGAGACCACGGTGCCGGTGATCCCGCGCAGTTTCGAGAGCGTGCGGATCGCGCCGGCGCGGCCCGGGGACCACGGCCAGATCGCGTTGATTCTGCGGTCGGCGAGTTCGGCGTGCGTGATGTTGATGACCTCTTTCAGAAACGCGCAGGTGCGCTTCGCGGCTTCGTCGTTTTCATAACCCGGAGCGGGCTTCGGGTAGACGTGCTGACGGTAGACGTTGCCGGAGTTGTCATCCGGTTTCTCGCAATGCACGTGCGGCGAAAATTCTCCGCCGTGCAGCACGAGGATGTTGCGGTAGCTCACGCCTTTGTGGAAGGAGACCTTGTCGCCGCCGGCCGCTTTGCGGATGATTTCGAGCGTCGCTTCGACTTCGGCGTCGTCCGGATGTCCGCC
>JAZUJQ010000315.1:0-5453 GCA_045642845.1 Kiritimatiellia bacterium | reverse complement strand
CGGTCGGCATGCGCTCGAAGAAGTCGGTGTACGTCACTTCGAGTTTCGCGTTTCGGGCGAGACTTTCGATATTTTCACGCGGCAGTCCGCTGACGGCGGCGGCTTCGTCGAGCGCGGCGTCGTCGGCCGCCGCGAGGCGGCGCACGGAGACGAGATCGGTCGCCGGGGAAAGCAGGCGCGTGAGCAGGACCTGCGAGGCGCGCGCCTCGGCGCTTTCGGACGCCACGCCGCGCCCGACGGCGCGCTGGAACATGCTTTCGGAAAGCAGGAACATGAAAAACGCCACGGCGAGCACGACGACGGCCAGCGTGAGCAAAGAGCGGAAAAGGCGGTGTTTGATGCCGCTCATGCACAGCGACCACGTTTCCCCGAGGGACATGCGGTGCTGCCTGCGGACGTCGATTTCGCGGCGGACGGTTTTGGTTGGCATTTCCGTGGATTTTGTCATTGTTTGCAGAGGATTATCCGGGCAGGAAGCTGACGTGGATGGAAGTCGGCGTGCCGAAGATCAGGTAGTGGGCGAAATCAACGACGATCGTGAGACCTTGGACGCCGAGTTCGCCGAGGATCACGCCGATGAACGCCGGCTTGAGATTGTTGTAGACCTTGCCGCCGCCGAAGCGCACGACGAGCGTTTTGACGAACCAGCCGGCGAGGAACGTGGCCCACGTGTTCTGGCTGGGCATCGTGCCGATGATGAGAAACAGCACGGGGTGGATTGGAAAACGCGAAAAGCGGAAGCGCAGCCCGTAGACGAGCAGCATCGCCGCCATTCCGTAGAGGATGTAGTGCAGGCGCACCGTGTCCGGGCGCACGAACGCGAGGCGGGCGACGGGAGAGGCGGCGAGCGATTTCCCGAACATGCCGGACGCCTTCATTTCCTGGAAATGGCGCGCCGTCTCGGAGAAGTACGATTTCGGCGTGAACCAGGACGCCCAGCCGTCCGTCATGCCGCTGTAGTTGTACATCGCGTAGACGGAACTGAACCACGCCACGACGAGCGCCGCCGCGACCGCGACCGCGATGACCCTGAAGATCTTCTTCAGGTCTATGCCCGAGTCGTCGGCGAGTTTGATTCCGGTCGAGACGAAGCCGGTCAGTGATTCGCGCGGGTCCTGCGCCATTATCGACGTGCCCCAGTTGAGGAACGTGAGCGGTTTCGGGCCTATCGCGGCGGGCCCGAAGATGTGCACGAGCGTATGGCCGGGAAGCCAGCCGGACTGCACGAACGGAATGCCGGTCTCGCACACGACGCGGCTGATGCCCAGATACAGGACGAGAATCAGCATCGCGTACAGCAGCGCCATCAGCCAGCTCTGGCACATCCACGCGAGAATCGCCGTGAAGGCGGCGAACGCCAGCAGCAGCGTGCGCGCGGCGAGCACCGAAACATCGGTGACTTCGCCGGAGTCCGTCGCCGCGCGGCCGGGGGCGAACGCTTTTTTGAAGACCGCTTTGAAGTAGGAACGGCCGGTGTAGCAGAGAATCACGGCGTAGCCGATGTATGCGCCGGATCGTTCGGCGATCAGCGTCGAATCCTCGATTATCGAGCCCGTCGCGGCGTAATAGCACAATGCGAAAAGCGTGAGCAGAACGTGGGACAGACCGACGGTCAGCGAGACCTCGCCGCTGACGAAATACGCGATGCCGAAGAACGTGAAGAAAATGCTCTGCCCGCACAGCGGTCCGTAGTTGCCGGAATTTTTCAGAAACGGCATTTTCACGTCGATCGGCAGCGTCCACCCGCGGAAATCCGGCAGTATTTCTTTCAAGGTGGGAAGGCTCTGCGGGAACCATGTAGCCAGATACTGCAGCAGCAGCAGCAGGAAAACGGGCAGAAAGCCGTACCAGAACAGCCGGTTTTTGAAGAGAGACGGAATTCCGCGGCCGTTTCCGTCGGTGCGCGTGAACGCGCCGAAAATCTGCGCGAGAGGGTAGGAGAGCTGTTCGTGATCGGCCCACTGCTTGTGCACCAGAAACTGCACCGAGGTCAGCATGAGCGCCATCGTGAGCAGCAACGGCCCCCAGCGCAGCATCGGCGTGATCCACGCGCGGAGCGGCAGTTCGAGCAGACCGACCGTGCCGGCGCCGCTCGCGAGACCGGTGAAAAATCCGCGGTAGACGCGCTCGTATTCGACGGTCGTCAGATTCTCGGGTGCGCCTGGCCACGGATCCGGGAAAAGCTCCGGACGCAGATACTCCGTGAGCAGACCGTGCGAAATCCAGTCCTGACTGGCCGGAAGAAAATACCACGGCAGCATCAGCTGACGGTGGAAATAGCGGTAAAGTCCGGAGGTCGGCGGGTAGCTGGCGGCCAGCGTGACGATCGCCACCACGGCCAGTTCGCCGCCGGAAAGCGCGAACCTTCCGCGCAGCCTTCCTCCGGTCTTGAACGCCCGGTCGAGCAGAATCCACGCGCCGTTCCAGAAAAGCCCGAGTCCGAGAACATACACGACGGCTCCCGTGGAAAGCGCGTTGCCCACCATGAGGGCTCCCAGCAGAACCGAATCGTGGAAATTCGAAAGACCGGCGATGACAAACACTCCCAATGCCGAAAAAACAAGCGATCGGATCGAGAGGAACGACCCGCGTCCGGTTTGTTTTTCTGAATTGGTTCGCAACATGAAAAATGCCTTCCTTCCGGTTGAAAAGCCAACCGTGTGCAACGTGGTTCCGATCCTATCAAAAACACCGTCCGCCGACAAGGTGAAATCCGACGAAAACATCGGCTTGATGCCGTTCGGAGAATCACCTATACTTCCGTGCAGTGATGAACTGGATTCTTGTCGGTGCCGGCGCCGCGCTGGGAGGCATGGCGCGCTACGGCGTCTCGCGTCTGTTCGCGGGGCGGTCCGGCGTTTTTCCGTGGCCCACTTTCGGCGTCAACGTGCTCGGTGCGCTGCTCATAGGCGTGCTTTCGGGGTGGCTGGCCCGTTGTTCCGGGGATCCGCAGTCCGTCCGGGCGTTCGCGGTCGCAGGGTTCTGCGGCGGGTTCACGACGTTTTCCACGTTCTCCAACGAAATGTTCGGAATGCTCGAAAACGGGCGTTTCGGCCTGATGTGCCTTTATGTTTCCGCTTCCGTCGCCGCAGGGCTTGCCGCCGTGTGGCTGGGGTACCGCATCGTCGCCCGATGAAAAACGCGTTGAAGTTCTTTTTCGACACATGGTACGGCGCGGCCCTCGTCGTGTGCGCATCGTACGGACTGACGTTGCTCGCGATGCGCATCCTTGGCGCACGTTCCGGTTCCGTGCGTTTTTTCTGTCTTGCCGCGGCCGTTCACGCCGCGCTCGTTTTGGCCGTGCTGGCCGCTGCCGTGCGTTCGCTGGCGAAACGGCGGTGGTGGCGTGCGGTCGCCCAGTTCATCGTATGCGCAGCCACCTCGGCGCTATCCGTTTCCCTGTTCACCGTCGCGGCCTTTTCGCTGTTCATGGAGCGGGCGTGCGCGGAATGCGGTGAACGGCCGTGGCGCGGCGAAGATCCGTGCGAAGCGCTGCCGTTTTCCGTCGAATACCGTCCGTCTCATCCGTTTCTCGCCGAATACGACAAGCGCGTGACGTTCAAGTCCGGGAAAAGAGTCGGCCTCGTGCCGGACACCGGCGGCGCGGGCGACTTCGCCGCGTACGCGCTGCCCGACGGGAGGTTTTATCTGGTCGACGGCATGGAATACGTCTGGATACGCAGCGAATACCGCGTCGACGCGGTCTCCGAAAGCGTGGAGAAAAAGTGCGGGACGAAATGGGTGAAAATCCCGGACGGTTCGCTTGGCGTGACCTCGTGGGGCAATTCGGGCCTCACGGTCGAAACGGCGTCCGGCCGATGAAACGCGGACTCCGGCGTTCCCGTCGGCGATTCGCTCGCGGGAAAGCGCTACGTCGGCCGCGTGACCACGCTCGGCGAGTTCATCGCGGGCGGTCCGGAGCCGGTGGTTCGGGAGGACGAGACGATCTGGGAAACATGCCGAATGACGGACGCCGTTCCGTTTGCGTACGAGTGCGGAAAATCCCTGTCAGGACGCCGTTTCGCGCGCATATCCTTCGGTTCCGGCAAAACGGTCGGAATCCCGCACTGCTCCGTCCATGGCGCTTTTGCGGTTTACCGGCTGCCGGATGGGAGGTTTCTGCTGACGTCACGTGAAGGAACGATGTGGGAAGAGGCTTACCGCGTCGACGCGGATGAAGAATCCGTCGGTATGATCGTCGACGGAAAATTCGCGCGCATTCCCGATGGCGCGACCGGGATCCGTGAAATCCGCAGAGGAGGATCCGACGGAAACTTTTCGTTTTGCGCGGAGACTCCGGACGGCGACGTGAAAATCAGCGGAACCGAACCTGTCGGCGTCCTGTATCTCGGCGCGCGGTACATCGGGACCGTCACTGAGGACTGTTTGTTCAGAACGGGTGAAGACGTTGCATTCGCGTCGGCGTTTTCCGGGTACGGCGACGGCTCGGCGGCGGCCGGCGGAGATCCGGAACCGGACTTTGCCGGACTCATCGAGAAACTTCGCCGACTCGGCGAGGAAAAACTGAAAAAGGCGATCGACGACGCGACGGGATGGTCCGTTTCATGGGAGGGCCGGGCAGGGGATCGCGCCTTCAGGGTGTTCCGTTCCGGCGGCGAATCATGCGTCGCTAGTTTCGCGCTGGATGGAGACGCGGCGGATTGGACGGTTGAAACGGAAGGCCGTTGCAACGCCCCGGAAGCGGCGCGACATGCCGCCGCGGTCGCCGCGTACGGTGAACTGAAGCGGTTGGCGAAGTGAACGCGCGGCCTGTTTACGGCAGGCTGTGTCCGGCCGCGGTGTAGATGCGGTACCAGTCCTCGGCGCTGATTTCGACGTCCGCGGCCGCCGCGATTTCTTTCACGCGCCGCGGATTGGTCGCGCCGACCACCGGTTGCATCTTTTCCGGAAGCCTGAGCAGCCACGCTATCGCGACGCCGGTGTCGGTCAGCCCGTGTTTTCCGCCGATTTCGCGCAACGTGTTTTTGAGTTCCGCGCAATCCTCCCGTTCCAGAAAAGCTCCGGAGATGAACCCGAACTGAAGAGGGGACCACGGCTGGACCGTTATGCCGTTGAGGCGGCAGTAGTCGCGCAGGTAGCCGTCCCTGACCGCTCCTTCTTCGTTCGCCATGTTTACGTTCGCGCCGTTTGCGATCATGAACGCATGGGGGACGCTCAGCTGCATCTGGTTCACGGCGATTTTCTGCCGCACCGCGGTTTTGAGCAATTCGATCTGGGCTGGCGAATGGTTCGACACGCCGAACGCCCCGACTTTGCCGCTTCGCTCGAGTTCGTCGAACGCCGCCGCCACTTCTTCCGGCTCCATGAGCAGGTCCGGGCGGTGCAGAAGAAGCACGTCGATGCGTTCCACGCCGAGACGTCCGAGCGAACCGTCGACGCTTTCGAGGATGTGTTTCTTCGAAAAGTCGTACATTCCGCGGCGGATTCCGCAT
>JAZUJQ010000314.1:0-2224 GCA_045642845.1 Kiritimatiellia bacterium | reverse complement strand
GATGTTCTCGGGGTCGATGAGGCCGCAGTTGCGGAGGGCGATGCGGTTCTGCTTCGCGTAGAACGGCATCTTGAGGTAGTCGTCGATCTTCTGCTTGTGCGTGGGCTCGACGTAGAGAAGGCGCTCGACGACCTGGTGGCCCTTGATGTGCTTTTCGATGATTTCCTTCGCGTCGTCCGGAGTGACCTGGACGTAGAAGACGTTGTCGGGCATGACCTTGACGATCGGACCCTGCGCGCAGAAGCCGAAGCAGCCGGTCTGGATGACGCGCACGTCGTTCTCGAGACCCGCTTCCTTGATCGCGGCGCGGAGGTTGTCCATCATCACGTTGGAATTCGACGCATGGCAGCCGGTGCCGCCGCAGCAGAGAATGTCCTTCTTGACGGAATCGATTTTGCCCGCGACGAGACGGAGCGCCAGACGCCCCTTGGCTTTTTCGAACAGCGCGAGCAGATCGGCCTTGGTGTTGATTTTGTCCATTTTAAACTCAGCCTTTCGCCTGGTATTCCTTGATGATTTCGATCGCCTTGGCCGCGGTCATCTTGCCGTACACCTTGTCGCCGACCATCATGACCGGGGCGAGGCCGCAGGCGCCGACGCAGCGGAGCGCGGAGATCGAGAAAAGTCCGTCGGGCGTGGGGTTCGTGTCCGCCTGCACGCCGAGGTAACGCTCGATTTCGCGCAGCACGGTTTCGGAACCTTTCACGTAGCAGGCGGTGCCGAGGCAGACGTTGATCACGTACTTGCCCTTCGGCTTCGTGGTGAAGTAGTTGTAGAAGCTGACGACTCCGGAAACGGCCGATTCGGGCAGCGCGAGTTTCTCGGCGACGTGCTGCTGCACCTCGCGGGGAAGGTACCCGAAAATCGCCTGCGCACGGTGCAGGATCTGAATGAGACGGCCGCGACGACGGGGATCCGCGAGGTCCAGATTGAGACCCGCGATGAACTCATCGAGCTCGGCGAATTTTCCGGCTGCCGCCGGAGACAATCCGTGTTCGCACATGGTTGTGTGTTCCTTAGGTTGAGGGTTTGTGAAATGCGCGTTTCATTCTAGCTTGAACATGGCGGAATGTCCAGCGGATTTTCCGCGCGGCGGAGCAAGGAAATTTGCACGATTAAATGGCGCACCCATCCGGCGAGGTCGGTACGGCGTCCCGGCGGATGCGCCACCCTGCCGCCTGTTTTCACGCGCGGTCATTCTCTGCCGAGAAAACGAAGCGCGACTTCGGCGAACGGATATCTGCCGTTTGCGTTGACTCGGCACGAGCCGTCGCAATGCCCGCCCGGCAGTTCGACCGGAACGATGTCGGCGTTTTCATTGAAGTTGAGGATGGCTTTGCAGAGCAGACGGTTTTGTTCCGGACGGCAGGGAATGTCGTCCTCGTAATGGATCAAAAGCATCCTTGAAAAAGATGTTTGCGCGTTGACGAACGAAAGCGGCGCAAATTCGTCGATGACCTGCAAACGCGGATCGAGACCGCGCTCGTTTGCGATGACGTTGAAATGCGACGTAGTCTGCGCGCTGTCAATCAGCCACGCCTTGATTTCGCCGGGATTCACGCCGACTGAATCGAGATACGCACGGTTGAGGCAAAGCATCAGGGACATCCAGGCCCCGGCGGACTGCCCGGACACGAGCAACGTTCCGTTTGCGCCGTGCGACGAGGCGTGTTTCTTCACGTAGGCGACGGCGTTCGCCGCGTCAAGCAGAAAATCGGGAAAATGCGCCGACGGATACAGCCGGTAATTGACCGAAACGAAACCGAGTCCGTGCGCGGCGAAATCCGCGGCGATCGCACGGTAATTCGCGTCCGCCTTGTCTCCGGACGTCAGACCGCCGCCGTGAAAATACACGACCGTATCGTATCCGTCCCCGTCGGGACTGAACCAATCGAGCGCCATTTCGCCCGAATAGACTTCATTTTCGCAAACACGCATGAAACCTCCCTCATCGTCGCGTTGAAGAGATGGTAGAACAGAAGCGCGACGAACGCAATGCCCGCGACCGGTGAATCGCGGAATGAAACGGACCGCGCGTTGGCGGACGCCGGCCGGCCCGAAACCCGCGCCGCAATTGTCGGCGGTTTCTGCTATCATTCCGCCCATGCCAAACAAAAGCGTTTCAACCCCGCGTTTCAAACGCGTGCTGGTCACCGGCGCGGCAGGGTTCGTCGGACATCACCTCGTGAACGAGCTGACTTCGGCCGGACACGTCGTCGCGACG
>JAZUJQ010000313.1:0-4691 GCA_045642845.1 Kiritimatiellia bacterium | reverse complement strand
GAAACGCTCCTCCGGCCAATTCTTCGAAGGCCAGCGCGAATACGGCGCCACGGCGAAAGCGGGCGAACCGGCGGAAGAGTCCGGAGTCCACTTCGACAGGTCGGCGGGCTCGACGGCGAGCGGAAACGACGGAACGGCCGGACGCGGTATGCCGAGAAAATCAAGCAGATCGAGGCATTCGTCCACGGCGTGACGGAGGCGCGGATTTTCGCGCTTTCCGAACAGCGCGTCGTAAAACAGCGGAGAGCATTCCCTTGCGAACGGAGGCCCGAGCCGGCGCACCGCGCGCGCGGCGCGCGCGACGACGGCGCTCTTGGCCAGTCCCTGCATGTCGATCACAAGGTCGTAGCGCGGACGGCGGTGCAGGGCGGAAAGCGCGCGTATCCAACCGCGGAAATCCGAAGGACGCGGGACCTCTATAACCTCGTCAACGCACGAAAAAGCGCGCGTCAACGCGGCGAATTCGGGTTGAACCGCCCAGTCGACGCGCGCCGAGCGCGCGGAACGCAGTGCGGCGACCGCCGGAAGCGCGTGCAACGTGTCGCCGAGCGAACTCAGTTTGACGATCAGTATGCGCTCGTTTCCGGACATCGGCGCCGCTCCGAATCACTCCTCCTCGTCGGAGTCCTCGTCCTCTTCCGCCTCCTCGGTGCCGAACGGCTCGCGGGGCGCGGGGTTCATCGAATCGAGATTGGCGTCGAGCCAATCGTTCCACGTGCAATCGGCGAGATCGGACTGGATGCCGCGCTCGCAGTTCTTGAGCGAAGCGTCGGCGAAAGAGGCCTCGCCGGGTTTGCGGTCGACGACGGTGAAGAACATCACGCCGCCGGGAACGGCGATCGGATCGGAAACGTCGCCGACGCCGAGCTGGCTCATCGCGCGGGCGACGAGCATCGGGGCCGGCATCACGGAATCCTTGTTGTAGGCGTCGTAGAACGTGAAGACCGTGTTGGTGCCGACCGAGAGACCGGCCGCTTCGGCCAATTCGGCGAAGGACTTGCCGTCCTCCATGCCGCGGACGATGGAATCGCGCGCCTTGTTGACGTCGGCCTGGAAGTCGACGTCGGCCTGGTTCGCTTTCGCGTCGTTCATCACGCGGGCCGCGGCTTCGTCGTACGGAATGATGCGCTCTTCGATGTTGGTGAGCAGATTCGCGACGTACGACTCCTCGCCGCCGCCGATCGCGTCGCTGATGCGGTCGCGCGGCGACTCGAGCGACAAAGCGAACGTGGCTTCGATGAATTCGGGCGCGGACTTGTAGTTGACCGGATAGGATTCGACCGTGTAGAACGAAGTGGTGACGACCGTGTAACCGGCCTTGGCGGCCTCGCCGGCGAACGACAGCGCCGCGAGCTCTTTGTCGGAAGCGTTGTAGAAAATGTCGGCGAATTCGCCGGCCTTGGCGTACGCCAGATCGCAGGAGGCCTCGCCGGCGAGCGTCTGCTCGATTTCGCCGCGGACGTCCTCGAGCGCTTTCACCGTCTCGACGCCGTTGGTGTCGGCGACGGTGAACTTCGACTCGTTGGCATCGTAGTAATCGGCGATTTCCTCGTCGGAGACCTGAGTTTCGCCGAGATAATCCTTGGCCTTGAACGCGACGTACTCGACGCGGCGCATTTCGGACTGGCGGTAATTCTCGACGTGGTTGTCGTAAAACGCCTTCGCCTCTTCCTCGCTGACCTGCGAAGTGGCCGCGGAGTGAGTGTTGGTGATCGTGGCCGGAAGCAGCGTGTACGAATCGCTGAAACCGCTGGCGCGGTCGGCGACGATCGAAGCGGGCACGAACGGACCGAACGCCACGAAAGAGCGGAGGAATCCGAGCTTGACCTCGTTGCGCAGAATCTCCTGATACATCACGGGGGTCAGATCCATCGCGCGCAGCGTCTGGTTGTAGACGCGGGGGTCGAACGCGCCGTCCTGACCGAAGAACGAACGATCGTTGCGGATGAACGAGGCCAGATCCGAATCGGACACGGAAATGCCGAGCTTTTCGGCGGTCTCGAGCGCCGCGTACTCACGCCAGATGTCGCGGGCGGTGAGGCCTTCGCCGTCGTTGCCCGAACGCAGACGCATCATTCTGGAAACGAGCTGGAAACGGGTGGCGTCGATGCTTTTGCCGCCGAGAGAGCCGTATTCGCTGCGATCGCCGGAATCACGGCGCGCGCTCCAGATGTCGGACGCGCCGAACGCAACCGCGACGACAATCGCGAAAGCGAACCACACGACCTTGTTTTTGACCATATTGTTGAACTTGATGATGAACACGGCTTGTCTTTCCTCGTGAAGCGCCCCGGGGGCGCATTTGTTTTCGTAAATGTGCTGGATATGAAACGAGGCATCCCCGAATCAGGTCGGGGACGCCTCTTTCAGCGGAATTCCGCGATTACCGGCGACCGGTCGGGGTCGGCGACGGTTTGGTCGTCGGAGGAACCGGCTTCTTGGGCTGCTTGGGCTTGGAAGGCGAAGACGGCTTGGTCGTGGTCGTGGGATAGTGCGTCTTGCCGACGTAATCGCCGGAACCGCCGAGCGTCGTCGTGGTCGTGCCGCGGTCTTCGCCGAGAGGATCGAGCAGCATTTCGTCGATGTCGAGCTTGATCTGGTACTTCGAGCCGCGGAGAGCCGCGAGCACTTTCTCGTAGAGTTCACGGAGAGCCCAGGCCGACTTGTCGCTGAGAACGGACTTGGGATCGTTCGTCGCGAGCTTGACCTCGGACTTGAGATTGTCGGCCACCGCTTCGTCGCCCTTGCTGGTGTAGCCGGCGTACTTGGTCACCGACACGGACGTGGCCGCGGCGAGTTTGGCGGAGTCGAGCTTGGCGGCATCGGAACCGCCGAGTTCGGCGGCCGTCTCGAGCACCGTCTTGTACAGCTCGGAAGCGTAGACTTCGTCTTCGTAAGCGGTGAGAGCCGCGGAGAGCGAAGCGACGATTTCGGAGAGCGCCTGGGCGCGGGCTTCGGCGCCGTCGGCCTTGTCGACGGTTTCCTTGATCGCGCTCTTGATGGCGGCCTTGGTATCGTCCTCCGAACCGGCGGTAAAGACCATTTTCGCCAACTTGATGTACTGGGTGAGCTTGAGCTGCTCCTCTTTTTTCGCTTCGGCATCCGCCTCAGCGGCATCGGCACCGACCGCACGCGGAACGAAAGAAGCGCAGAGCGCGCAAAGAGCGGTAGCGCAAATAATGTTGCGGGTTGTGTTTTTCATGGTTGTGTATCGTTGGTTTTAAGTTAGAAATCCCAATCGCTGAAATCGCTCGCTCCGGAATCGGACGACTCGGAACCCCAGTCGGAGGAGTCGCCCGCGTCGCCGGCCGAATCGCCTTCGTCAAACGATCCGAACGCATCGCCGGATTCGGTTCCGGAAGTTTCGGCGGGCGTTTCCGCGCCCAGCGCGCTGTGCTCTCCGCCCAGCTCGGCGGCGGTGGACGAACCCATGCCGACATTGGTCTGGCCTTCGAGATAGCTGTAGTTTGAGAGAAGGTCGCGGTTGCGGGAAACGATGACGGACACGGCCATGCGCTTGCCGATTTCGGCGTACTGGCGCAGGATCTTGGCGAAGTGACCGCTGCGGAAGACGTACATCTCGTTGTTGTCGGCGCCCTTTTCGAACGTCACGGTGAATTCGCCGGCTTCGGTGGCGATGTGCGTGTTGTCCTTGTTGCCGCCGATGCGGACGGCGGAGCCGCTGCGCATCTTGTTGATCTTGTACTGGGGACCGGTGATTTCCATGCCGCCGCCCTGGGTGGCGAACATGACGTTGAAGAAGCCGGGTTTCGCCGCGTCGGGAATCACCTGCACCTTGTTGCGGTCCGCCAGCTGCGTGCATTCGCCCACCGGCGTGCGGATGATCGTGGCCGCGAGATTGGCCGCGACCGCCGCATCGGAAGCTTCGTTGCCGGTCTTCGTGGACGCGGCGGTGATGTACGTGCTCACCATGCCGCTCGAAAGATCGAGCATTTTGGCCTCGGCGCCGCCGACCGAAGCATCGGTGATCTTGACGTCGGTCCCGGCGGAGAAGCGGAAACGGAAGTCGGACGAGAAACTCACCATCACCTCGGGATCGGTCGCGGGCGCGAGTTCCGGATGGCGCTTGAACTTCTTGAGTTCCTCCTCAGTCGGCTTGGGCGGCACGATGATGCGCGAACCGTACGGATAGGAGAAATCCTCCTTCAGTTGCGCTTCGGAACCGTCGGGACGCACTATACGGACGTCGCCGACGACGCGCACTGCGGTGAACAAAGGTTCGAACATCGCCGCGAAAGCAGAGCCGCTCACGACAAACAGAACCGCGAAAAACATGAGTCGTTTTGACTGGCGCATGGAAAACCGGAAATTTCGTTGTTGCTTGAAACGAGGCGTATGATATGCGGAAAACGGTGAAAAGTCAACCGGATTTCAGTTGCGTTTCGGCTCCGGCAATTCCGGGCGGAACGGGATGGAATCCTGGGCCCCGCGACGCGTGACCGAGATCGCCGCGGCCCGCTGGGCGAACGCGACCGCGTCGGCGACGGACCCCCCCTCGGACAGCGCCACGACGAACGCGCCGTTGAACGTGTCGCCAGCCGCCACGCAATCCACCGCTTCGACCTTCTCGCAGGGGACGATTTCCCCGGTGTCCCCGCACGAACACCCCTTTTCCCCCACCGTGATCAGAACGTGTCCGACGCCCTTCCGCACGGGCGCGCCGGCGGGCC
>JAZUJQ010000312.1:0-3005 GCA_045642845.1 Kiritimatiellia bacterium | reverse complement strand
CGCCGCGAAGCGGCGCGCCGTCGGAGGTAGGAGATGCAGCGTCTCGCCGCGTCTCTGCATCATACGATGTGACCCGGCGGGACGCCGCATCCCCCATGTTTTTCGCCCCGCGCACCGGCAAACCACGCCATTGCGCCGTTTGAAAAAAACTCCGATCCGTGGCGCTCCCGCTACCGCTCCGCCGAATGGTCTGCGCTACGCACCGCCGATTCAGAGCGCACGGGATTTGTAAAAGAACAGAAAGACGGAATTGCTCGACCGCGATCGATTGCACTCGACCGCGATCGACTTGATTTCCATCCCGCCGAAAGTCTGCGACTGAACGCCGCAAAGCAAGGCGAAGCGGTAGCGGAGCATGTTTGCCAGCCGTCGGAGTTTTAATCACACGCATGAAAACCGAATGAACAGCCCCGCACTTTTGAATGCGCGCAAGTGACGGAACTGAGTCGAGATTGCAAAAAAAGAAGCCGCCCTTTCGGACGGCTCCTTTTTTTGAGTCTGTCGAGCTCGGAAATTATTCCGGCTTGGCGGCAGGCATCGTGAAGTCGACGCAGAGCTTGAAGAACTGCGTGTCGGGCTCGTCGGTGATCACCGCGTCCAGAGCGACGGCTTCGCCGGTCGGGAGACCTTCGAGCGTCTCGGACTTGCGGATGTAGACGACGCCGTTGCAAGCGTCGACATCGCCTTCGACGGTGACATTGCCATCGGCGTCGATCGAGATCGCGGTGATCTCGAGGTCGGGCAGTTCATCGCCGACGTCGACACCGAGAAGGAACGCCTTGGCGGCGGCATCGGTCGTGATATCGGCCTGACCCTGAGCGGCCTTCCAGATCGCGAAGTTATCGGCAACAGCCTGCGAAACATCGGCAGGGACGTTCCATTCGGCCGGGAAGCCTTCTTCCGGCTGCGGCGGAGTGCTCTCGCCGTAGTAGATCTTGATCATCACGTAGGTGGAGCCGTCCTCGCCGTCGGCACCGTCAGTAGCGATGCTGAAGGAGACCGGAATGTCACCGAACGGATCTTCCTCGCCGATTTCGCCGGGGAAGCCAGCGGGAAGAGCGGTGATCACATCGCCTTCGTAAACGAAGCCGGTGTAGGTCGTGTACGCGCCGGAGGTGAAGTCGTAGACATCGACGTGATCGATCTTCTTGGAGTCGACCGTCTTTGCAAACTCGGGGAACGCGCCGGAACCGGACGCAGCGACCGTGCCGGGAGCGACGAGCTCGTTGGTGTACGCGCCGCTGAGCTGATCGTCGACGTAGATTTCCTCGGCGAAGTTGTAACGGGCCGAGACGAAGGTGTCGCCGACGAAGTTATCAACGGCACCGGTGCCGCGGAAGGCGACGGAGTTGAGCGTCTTGGCGTCATCCCAGTTGTCGTACGACGCGAGGTTCGGAGTGTCCTCGCCCGACGGGGTCGCTTCGACGCCGTCGATCAGCACGCGGACGAGCGTGTGGTTGGCGTTGTAGTCGATGCGGACCTGGACGTGGTGCCAGGACTTGTCTTCGATGGAGACGTTGTTGTTCGTGAGCGAGATCCAGCCGTCGAGACCGGTTCTGGCGTCGGAAGCGTAGAGCTTGAGCGTCGGAACGACGGGTTCGAGCGAATCAGGATCCTCCTCGGGAACATCGAGATAGAGCGCGGTCTGGACGGTGCCCGCTTCGATGGCCGGAGCCGTGTCCGAACCGACGAAGTAGACGTCCGCATCGACGAGCACTTCATCCGCGGCCGCGCCGTCAACGGCTTCGGAGGGGGTGAAGGTGAAGTCCGCGGCGTCGGTCGCGAGTTTGAGGACGTTGCCGGTGACGGCATCGGGCGCGCCTTCTTCGTACTCGGAGCCGGTGAGGGCCACGATTTCCGACGCGGCGTCAATGCTTTCGGCGTGCCAGTAGGTGTTGGTGAGCGCTTCCATGCTGTCATCAGCCGCGGTGTCGAACGTATAGTTCCACGCCGGTTCGGCCTGAACAGCAACTGCGAACGCACCAATAGCGGACAGCAGAGCCGTGGTTTGGAGTTTGTTCATGTTGATTTTTTGTTCTGTTTGTTTCGGAAAAATCGATGCGGACTCCCGCATCTTCCGTTTCCTTGACTCAAAATGTAGTAAAAACAACGATTTCCGTCAAGCGTTTTTTCGTCATTTGCCGTGTAGTTTTCAAAACCGGAATTCCGGAGTCGTAGAACGGCGCCGGATCACGCGTTCTCGAGTCCGAATCGCTTGAAAAAGCACGGTCTGCCCCGGAAATGCGGGGACTCAGCGGGCGGATGTTATTGCTCCAAATCCCGTGAGCGCCGAATCGGTGGTGCGCCGCGCAGATCATTCGGCGGAGCGGTAGCGGGAGCTTCACGGATCGACGTTTCTTTCAAACGGAGCAACGGCGCGGGATGAAAAACTCCGACATCCGGCAAAAAGGCTCCGCTGCCGCTCCGCCGTGCTTCGCGGCGTTCAGCCGCAGACTACGGCAAGCGTCAGCGCAACCGATCCGTGTTATCCGTGGTTATCCATGCAGAGACGCGGCGAGACGCCGCATCTCCCACCTCCGATAAAAACTGCGGGGACACCCCCGCGGTTCACCGACTTGCAAACTTGCAACCGCCCTGCACTGAACACTTGATAACTGATATCCGACCGGATGTGCGTGCTGTCAGTCACCAAGTCGGCAAGTGAGGCAAGTTAATCAGTCAGTGAAAAATCACCTGATTTTTTCGGTAAGGGCGGAAAATTCCGCCTGCAGACCGGCGTCGTCGAACAGTTCGAGCGGCGGAAGCTCCAATTGCAGCAGCGCATCGAACGTGTCTTCCGAGGTTTTGACCAGCGAAAGAAAATCTCCGGCAAGAGAGACCGTGGCGAGGGAGTTGTGCGCGACGGCAAGCATCCGCCCGGCGGCCTCCGCCTTCCGCGCGATGACGTCTTCGTGGCGGTCGAGGATTTTCGAATAAGCGTCCACGGCACGCTGCGTCACCTCGAACACTTCGGCGTTTTTGTGGTACACCCCGCGCTGGGGGTC
>JAZUJQ010000311.1:0-3076 GCA_045642845.1 Kiritimatiellia bacterium | reverse complement strand
GGTGCGAAAAGATTCACGTAATCGGGATTGCGGGCGACGAACGGGCCGATGCCCTTCCAGAGCACCAGCAGAGGCGCGTACGCCCGCTGGTACTCGGGGCGCACCCGCGAGCGGCCCAGCTCGATCGCCGGCTGGCAGCGCGCCACCAATTTGTCGGAATACTTGAAAAGCGTGTGGGTGTAGAGCCCGCGGACGCCGAATTTCGCGACGATTTCGGGCGCCAGGCCGAGCCGGTAGGCGCCGACGATGCGGCGGTCCTTGGCGTTCCACAGGAACATCTGGTGGTAATGGGGATCGAACACGTCGGTGTCAGTCGAAAGCCCGGTCCCCTCGCCCACCGACCGGAACGTGATTTCGCGCAAACGGCCGATTTCGCGCATGATCGGGTTTTCGGGCTCGAGTTTGGTGAAATAAACGTCCAGCCCGGAACCGCTGAGCAGATACGCGTCCTTCGGCAGCGCGGCGATCGCCTTTTCGATGTCCTCGACCGGCGTTTCGGGAATGACGGCCTCCTGCGGCCCCGTGACGGCTTTGCGTTTCTTCGGGAACAGCATGCGTTTTTTCGTCTCGACGCGCCCTTCGAGCGCATAGGAACGCAGACGCATGTACTTGATGCATTCCTCGTCGGATTCGAACTTCGCGAGTTCCGACGGCGTTATCGGCGTGCCGATGTAGGCCGTGACGGTGGCGTCGCGCTTCCGCGCGAGCATGCGCGGCAGCAGCGCGGTGCGCAGGCGCGGGTGCACGAGCCCCGCGAGCTGGAAAAACGCGGGATTGCGCCCGGAGAAAAACAGCGGCACGACCGTGGCGCCGGAACGGCGCGCGATCGAGGCGATCATCGGCGACCACGCCGGATCGCGCACGAGCCGCGTGCGCAGGTCCACGCTGCTCACTTCGCCCGACGGAAACACGCCGAGAACATGACCCTCCTTGAGGAAACGCATGCTTTCCATCAATGGGCGCACGTTAGCCTTCGTCGCTTCCTTCGTGCCGAACGGATTCACGAAGATGAAGTCGCCGCGCATTTCAGGAATCATCGAAAGCAGACCGTTGGCCATCACTTTGTAATCCGGACGCGCGGCCCTCAGGATGTTGAGCATCACGATGCCTTCGATGCCGCCGAACGGATGGTTCGACACCACGATCACCGGACCGGTTTTCGGAATGCGCGCGATGTCCTCCTGAGAAACGTCCGTGGATATCCCCATGCCGCCGAGCACAGCGTCGCAGAAATCCGTGTCCACGCCCTGCGCCATGCGCTCGCGGGCGTCGCTTATGATGCGGTCGAGCTGCGGAAACGCGAACGCGTGTTCTATCAAGTGACGCGAAACCGGATTGCGCATGCCGTGCGGAGCGCTGTCCGGATCGATTTTGAAAACTTTTTCGTACTTCTTGCGTGCCATGTCTGAACCTGTGTCAACCGATCGATCCGGGAAAGCCGCGCCGCGTCATTCGGCGACGGGCGCGGCGGCGTTTTCAGCCGGCGCTTCTTCCGCCCGTGCGGGCGCGCGCTTCGGAGGGAGCAATGCGCCGAGACCTTCCGAAAAGGCGAGCGGCGACACCTTGAGTTTCGGCGCATCGCCGGTTTCATCAAGCTCCACGAACCCGACGTAAGCGTCGGCCGGCGCGTCCTCCGGACGCATCACGCGCAGCTGCACGGCGTAGCCGTCGTCCAGAACGAGCACGATGTCGAACACGTCGACGGAGCATTCGGCCGGCGGTTCGGAGTTTTCGGCCGCGGCGAGCGCGGCGACGACTTTTTCCGCCAGATCCGGCGTCAGAAACGCCAGCGGCGCGCGCTTGTCCGTCGGCGGAAGCGCGATGCCGCGCAGATTGAACCCCGACACGAGCGCGAGCCCGGCCGCGGTGTCGCCGACCGCTTCCTCGGTGAAGCCGTGGAAGCCGACGCGGCGCGGAAGGTTCGTGATCGAAATCGACTGCACGGCCGCGGGACCGCGGCGCACTTCGCGCAGGTCGGTGAACTCGCCGCGGGAAATTTCATCGAAGATCGCGCCCAGACCGGTCACGAGCGCAGGCAGGGAATCGACGGTTCCGCCGTCCGAACCCGCCTGCTGGTGGCGGCGTTCGGAGAGCGACACGAACACGTCGTCCGAACCGCTGTTGCGGCGCGCGTGCATGGCGACGCTGGAGTGGTTGGTGAGGACGAGGTAGAGGTCGTAGGATTCATCGAACTTCGCGCGCACGTCGATCTCCGCCGGCTCGGCCTTCGTCAGCCGGTCGAGGATGTTCGACGCGACCGAAGCCGAGCACGGTTCGTAGAGCCTGGCCTGCTCGTTCGTGGCGCCGGGTTCCAGAGACGCGCGCACGCCGACGGCGGGAACGGCTCCGGCCGCGATGCGGCTCACCATGGCGGCGGCGTACGCACGGCGCTGGGCGGCGGGTTTGTCGCTGCAGAAATACAGATACACGGCGGCGGCCACGAGAATCAGGCCGATGACGCGGACGAGAACCGTTGAGCGGAGCGACGGACGGCGCTCGTTTTTGTCGGGTAAGGGTTCGGATGACATAGGTACGTACCTTTCGTATGTGGAAAATGTATGAATTTGGCGGGAGTTTGTCCAGCGGAAATTTGTCCCCCGTCAAAGTCCGAGTTCGGCGCGTACGCGGCCGAAGCGGGAGGCGGCCTCGCGCAGGAGACGCTCCGTGGTCTCCCAGTCGATGCACGGATCGGTGACGGACACGCCTTTCTCCAGCGCGTCGCGCATGCCGATTCTGACCGGCTGGTTCCCCCACTCGAGACAGCTCTCGAGCATGAAACCCACGATCGAAGTGTTGCCGCCCTCTATCTGCGCGAGCACGTCCTGCAGCACGCTTTCCTGACGGTGCGGATCGTGTTCGGCGTTGCCGTGCGAGCAGTCCACGACGATGTGCTGCGGCACGTCGGCACCGTCGAGCGCCGCCTCGGCGGCCGCGATCGAGGTGGAACCGTAGTTCGGACGGTCGGCGTCGCCGCGCAGCACCAGATGCGCGTATTCGTTGCCGGATGTGTGGAACACCGCCAGCCGGCCCTGGTCGTTCACGCCGAGGTAGTCGTGCGGACGCGATGCGGAGCGGA
>JAZUJQ010000310.1:0-4906 GCA_045642845.1 Kiritimatiellia bacterium | reverse complement strand
GCGACTGGCTCGCCGAGAACGTGGATTCAGTGACGATCGCCTTCGGCGCGATGCACTACAACACGAGCGTTCTGCGCGAAATCGCGGTCTGCGGCCAGGGTACGTCCGGCGGCACGATCGTGATCGTGAAGTGACGCCGCCGCAGGCGGCTCTTCAAAAGAAGGCGAAGACAGGATGAAACTGATCGCGTTTTTCGTCATTGTGTTTTCCGCCGCGTTCCGGTTGTCGGCCGGAACTCCCGCCGAGCGCAACGCGGCGGCCAGGGCGGAGCTGACCGACGGCGTGGCCGCCATCGACAAGCGGAACGCTCTGCCCGGACCGTACATCTGTCTCACCGACGACGCGTTCGGAGTCGTCCCGGCGCGCAATTACGACAACACGGTTCATCCGGTGTGCGTTGGCGCGTTTTACGGCGAGGGACGCGTGCTGGCGTTCGGACATCCGAATTTCATTTTCAAAACCGAACATCTTTACGACACGGAACGGTTTCTCAAGAATTCGTTCCGCTGGCTGGCGAAGGGCGGTGAAGTCAAGGTCGGCGTCGTCAGGAACGGCGGCGTGGCCGATCTGGTGAAAGAACTCGGTTTCGAATGCAAATTCGTCGATACGCTGGACGAAGCGCTCGATTGTCCGGTCATCGCGTTCTACCCGGATGTCATCGCGCCCGGTGAATACGCCAAGGTCCACGACTACGTGAAACGCGGCGGCGGTTTCATGACGGCGTCGCTCGCCTGGGGCTGGCGGTACGGCGCGAAGGCGTCCGGCAAGAGCTCGATCGCGCGTTATTACGAAGTCGAAAAACTTTTGGCGCCGTTCGGTTTCATCGCCGGCGACATGGGCACGAACCGTTCCGCGGAGGGCGGGAAAGGATACGACGCGAAGATGGCGTTCCCGAAGGGGACGACGCTTCCGGAGGCGTTCGAAATTCTGCAGAGCGATCCCGGACTCAAGACATCGCCGCATGCGGCGCAGGTTTCGAAAACCCTTGTGCAGACGGCGGCGTGCTGTCCGCCGGACAAAAGCGCGCTTTTCACCAGAATGAGCGCTCTCGCCGAAGCCGGCTCCGGCGGCGAGATTCCGTCGCCGTCCAAGCCGTTCAAAGATTCGGATTCGCTGCTTTCGCGCGTGGCGCTCATAATGCGTCAGAACGCATGGCAGGCGGAGCCCCGGGAGTTCCGTCCGGCCGATCCCGCCGCATCCTCGTATCCGGGGCTCGTCGCGACGAACGCCGTGCGTCTGACAGGGCGGAAACGTGCGGTCGATCTCGCCGTGCCGCGCTGGCATTCGACGGGGCTGTTCGCGCCTGCGGGCGAGGAAATCACGGTCCGGCTTCCGGAAGGCGCTGAAAAGCACGGACTTTCCGTGCGCATCGGCACGACGGCGGACGACGTCACCTCGAACAACGAGTGGAAGCGCGCGCCGGTGGTTTCGGTGAACCTGCCGCTGGCCTCGCGCGAGACGCGCGTGTCGTCGCCGTTCGGAGGTCTCGTGTACATCGTCGTCCCGGACGGGAAATCCGGGACGTGCGAAGTCGAAATCGACGGCGCGGTGCGTGCGCCGTGGTTCAAGCTCGGACGCGACACCAACGCCGACTGGGAGCGCGATCTGGCGGAATGCGGCGCGCCGCAGGCCGAGCTCGAAGGGGATTCCGTCGTCATCACGGTCGACGCACGCAACGCCGCGCAGGTCAAGGACGCGGAGGCGTTGATGCGCTTCTGGGACGGCGTTCTGGCGCTTGACGCGAAACTGACCGGTCTCGGCGATTCGCCCCGCAGATCCCCGGAACGCATCTGCAGCGACGTGCAGCTCACGAACGGTCTGCTTCACGACGGTTATCCGGTGATGTATTACCTCGATCCGAAAGGGCTGGACGAGGTTCTCGACCTCGAACGCATCCGTAGCCGCGGCGCATGGGGCTTTTTCCATGAAATCGGGCACAACCACCAGAATCGCGCGTGGACGTTCCCCGGACTCGGCGAGGTTACGGTGAATCTCTTCACGCTCTACGATTTCGAGAAGGCGCTCGGCATCGACGCCCGCAAGGCGTATCCCGGCAACACCGACCTCGCGTCGGCGTCCGAGAAGGTGATGGTTTTCCGTGACGAAAAGTATTCGTTCGACGGATACAAGAGCGATCCGTTCCTCGCGCTCGAGGCGTTCATGCGTCTCAAGGAAGTCTACGGCTGGGAATTGTTCGAAAAAACGTTCCGTGAATACCGCGACCCGGCGGCGGGCGCGCTTCCGGCGAACGAGCAGGAGCAGATCGACCTGCTCGTCACGCGGATGTCGCGCATCGCCGGACGCAACCTCGCCGAGTATTTCGCGAAATGGTGCTGGCCGGTTTCGGACGAGGCGAAAGCGGAGTGCGCGGGCTACCCGAAGGCGGACGACGAACGGCTCTGGCGTTTTCTCGACGCGATTCCCGAGGACGCGGTGGTCAAACTGCATCTCGATCCTGAACGGCACGGCATCGCCGCGGAGCAGAACTGGACCGTTTTCAAGGTCCATTTTCAGGCGGAGGCGCGGCAGCGCGAACTCCTGGCCGGGCTGCGCACCGGCGAAAACTGGCGTCTGCACGCGGTCGTGAAGGACGAGACCGACGGCAAAGAGTACAAGTGCGACTACAAGGTGCGCGAAATGTCCAAGGACATGTACGGCAAGACGTTCAACCTTCAGGCGCGCCAGCTCGGAATGACCCCGGAGCCGGGCCACGCCTACACGGTCGGGTTCAAGATCTACGACGGCGGAACGCTCAAATACGAAGGCGTTTCGGAAAAGGGCGCGTTCAACATTTTCACCGACGATTTCCTCGTTTACGGGCCGTCTGATTACGTGCCGACCGTGAAGATACGCGAGAATTCTCCGCTCAAGGGACTGCGCGCGCTGTTTCTGGGCGATTCGATCACCGAAGCCATCTGCGAAGTCCACAACGCGCGCCTTTGCTACACGGCCGGCTGGCCCGGCCGCATCGGCTGGGCCAACGGCATGCGCTGGATGAACCGCGGCCGTTCGGGCGCGACGCTCTCCGGGTGCTGGGGGCTCGGCAACCAGATCCGCGGCCAGTTGAGGGACCTCGACGACTGCAAGTTCGACATCATAGTCACCCATGGCGGCATCAACGACGGCATGGCCAAGGCGAAGTGCGGCGAAATCTCGCCGGGAACCCCGGAGGAGTTCGACGGCGTGCCGGACGGTCCTGCGACTTTCGCCCACGGGCTAGAGCACCTTTTCTGGTCCGTGCGCAAGTACCATCCGGAATCGAAGCTCTGTTACATAATCAACTATCAGGTGACGTCGAACATCTGGGACAACTGCGGCCCGCAGTTCGCGGAGTTCATCCCGACCGCGAAGAAGATATGCGAAAAGTGGGGCGTGCCTTACGTCGATCTCTGGAACAACGAGTCCGTGACCGCGCAGACCAAGCCGGGCAGCCGCACCGCGTTCGGCGACGGTCTGCACGCGAACGACCGCGGATACGACATCGTCTATCCGTACATCGAAGAATTCGTCGAGGCCGTTTGGACAGGCGAAGCGAAGCCCGGCGAGGAGTACAAGCCCGCGGATCACATCTTCGCCGATCCAAATCCGGACGTCGTCACGGAAAACGACGTGAACGTCGCCCTCGGGAAACCGGTTTACACGCCGAAAGGCGGCTGGGACACCGGTTCGTACACCGACGGCGACATAAACGGCCGCGCGCGGACGGGCGGCACCACGACGTTCGCCAATTCGGAATGGAACAAATGTTCGGCGACGGTCGATCTCGGGGCGCTGTACACGGTCGACAAGGTCCGCGTGTTCACGGGACTCGGCAACGGCGTCACGACCTGGGCGGCGTTCGGCACGGACGACCGCGGCAAGCCGTTCAAAGAGTGGAAACTGCTTTACAGGAAAGACGGCACGCGCATGTCGACCGCGCTCGGGTCGTCCGGTGCGTTCGCGCCCGTCGACGTCCAGTACGTCCGTTTCGTCTGCTACACCGAGCGGGCGATAGGTTTGATGGGTTTCACGGAAGTCGAGGTTTACGGCAAGGTCAGCGCCCGTAACAGGCTGCCGCTTGAATCCGCCGCCGAGGGCGAAGGCGACACGGACGTCTCCGAGGGCTGCCCCCGCCGCAATTTCAATTCGCGGTGGTTGGACGGGGAGGATGGGAAAACACCGTCCGGACCCGAGGGCGACTGTTTCATCGAGGTCGATCTCAATGGCCTTTGCGAAATCGAAAAGCTCGGCGTCGACGGCGGCACCGTCAAGTGGGTTGCGTACGCGAGCGACGATCCGTTCAAACCGGCTTCGCAGTGGAAGAAACTCGGTGAAAAAGCCGCGATTCATCCGTTCGTGAAAGCCGCGAAGAACTTCCACACGATCGCCTTCCCGAAGACCGCAGCGCGCGTCGTGCGCGTCTACTGCACCTACTGCGGAAATCCGCAGGGCTGGTGGGGCGGACAGATAAAGGTGTTCGGGACCCGGATCGAGGGCGATGCGTTCGAGCCGGCGCACGTCCTCACCGGCAGGGTCGGCCATGACGCCAAGACGCACTGGCGCGAATGCGGCAAGCCGGAGTGCGGAGCGCGGCTTTACGAATCCGCTCACACGTGGGGCGGTTGGACGGCGGCGCGTCCGATGCACGGAGATGATCCGGGCGTGCTCGAATCGAAGTGCATGATTTGCGGCGAGGTCCGCGAAAAACCGGCCGTCGATCCGAAACACGGTCCAGACATGGCGATCGCCTGCAAGGCGGTGAAGGCCGACGGCGGTGATTATCCCATAGCCACCGACGGCGTCAGAAAATACGGCGGCGGCTGGCGCGGCGTGGTGGGCGGTTTCAAAAACGAGGTGACGGACGACGGCGGCTGCTGGGGGGAGATCGACCTCGGTGAAACGGGGGGGGTCCGCGCGGGGCGCATCT
>JAZUJQ010000309.1:0-6646 GCA_045642845.1 Kiritimatiellia bacterium | reverse complement strand
ATCGCGCTGTACGCGCTGGCCAGATAGGCGCAGCGGAGTCCGTTCGGCACGCGCGCAAGCGTTCAGTGCATTTGCGCCGTTTGAAAGAAACTCCGATCCGCGGCGCCCGCCGACGCTCCGCCGAATGGTTTGCGCTCCGCGCCGACGGTTCGGCGCGCACGGGATCGGATGACAAGAATCCTCAGGGTTTCACGCCCGAAGGCCATCGGCCGTGAGACGCGGAGCGCGGAGGTTCAGTAAATTCCGATCCGCCCGAGCAGGGACATCATCATGTTGTCGTCGAGGCGCTCGAGAGGCGGCAGGGATTCGATGCCGTTGCCGGCGAAAAAGTCGGCGAGTTTTCCGAGATAGGCGCCCGAAACCTCCGGGGCCGCTTTCGAAAACAGAATCGCCGCGTCGCGCAGATACACCGCGTACGCGAAACGCGTGCCGCTGAAACCGTTTTTCTCCATCGTTTCCTCGATGAAACGGACGGTCGCCGGCACAAGCGCGAAATTCGCCCCGTCGCCGTGCATGGAAAGGTCGATGAGCGACGAGTACACCATGCGGCGGCACGGCATTTCGTCCTTTTCGCCTGGAGCGCAGTCCCTGAGCGCGCCGTACGCCCAGTACAGCGACGACGCCATCGGCAGGCGCCAGTCCAGAGCCGCGCCGAATTCGTTTTCTATTTCATGCATCAGACCGGCGTCCATCGAGAGCGAATCGCGCAGCTCCTCGGCCGAGATGGAATCGACGTCGGGCGCGGCGCCGTCCTCGCCGAGATATCCGGAGATTTCGTTCGCCCACGATTCGCGGTAGAACGGAGAGGCGGTGTCCGAATCCATTCCGAGCTTGTGCTGAAAGATCCAGCCCAGCTCCTGACGCAGACGCGCCGAACGCGGATTCGCCGGTATGCCGCGGTCGCGCAGGAGCGAAATACCGCCCGAAACCCAGCGCCAGCGGTCCTCGGCGCGCGACATGAGGAAAGACACGTTGTACGAAAGATTCCAGGCGTGGAAAACCCACACCTCCTCGTTGTCCGGCTCGAGTTCCGTGATCCAGTCCGAAAGCTGCACCAGTTCGACGAAACGGCGTTCTTCCTGAAGGCGCGTCGCGCGCAGCCACAGAACGTCGGCCAGAAGCCCACGGAACCCGCCGAGCGCGAGGGAAGTCGCGCGCGCCGATGCGCCCGACGACACCGGCCGCACCGGGGCCAGGCACCGGTGCACCGACGCGGCGGCGAGCAGCGCCGCGACGGCCGCGGCCGCGGCGAGCGCGGATTTGCGACGGAAAGCCGCGGACATCACAACACCCCTGTCGCGCGGCGGGAAAGATATTCGGTCAGACCCTTGTCGAACGGAGTCTTGGTGGACAGCGGGACGTAGTCCGCGCGTATGCCGCTGCACCCGTTGGAAATGAGTTTGCGGAATTCCTCCACGCCGTCCAGATAATCGGCACGGACCGCTTTGGGATCGAGTTCGAGTTCGTCGATGCCTTCGAGATTCTCGAAGTGCACGAAAGAATCGAACGGGAAACGCAGTTCCTCTTCCGCCATCACGTGCAGCACCACCAGCTCGTGCGCCCGGTAATGGATGTGCTGGAACGCCTTGAGCAGCGAAGAGGTGTCGCCGAAAAGATCGCTTATGACGAACACCACTCCGCGGCGCGGCAGGCGTTCGGCGATTTCATCGAAGATCGGAGCCAGTTCGGTTTCACCGCCGGTACGGAGTCCGTCGAGCGTCCGGAGAATCGAAAAAAGCTGTCCCTTGCTCGACTTCGCGGGAAGGTATTCGCGGACGCGCGTGTCGAACGTCGCGAGCCCGACGCCGTCCTGCTGGCCGATGAACATCGACGCGAGCCCCGCCGCGAGATAGCGCGCGTAATCGAACTTCGAAACGGGCGCACCGCCGACAGGAGCGGCCATGTCGCCCGTGTATTCCATCGAACCCGAGCAATCGAGGCATATCATGGCGCGGACGTTCGTCTCGGCCATGGACTGCTTGATGTAATAGCGGTCCTTGCGGGCGTAGACCTTCCAGTCGATGCTTTTTATTTCATCGCCCGGCAGGTACTGTCGGTAGTCCGCGAATTCGACGGAAGCGCCCTTCTTCGCGCTGCGGTGGCGCCCGGTGATGAACCCGTCCATGCGCCCGCGGCACGCGAACTCGCAACGCGAAATGGTGGCCGTCGATTTGACGGGCAGCCACTTCATGTAGGAAGGAAGCGCGGGAACGGCCATGGAGTCGTATCACTCTCAGATGTCGAGCGAATCGGACGGCTTGAGCGCCTTGAGCAGGAGCTTGACGATGTCGTCGCTCGTCACGCCCGCCGCTTCGGCCGCGAACGTCGTGATGCAGCGGTGGCGGAGCACGGGCAGCGCCACGGCGGTGACGTCCGCCGTCGTGCAATGGTGGCGGCCGTGGATGACGGCGCGCGCCTTGGCGGCGTTGATGAGCGCGAGGCCCGCGCGGGGACCCGCGCCCCAACCGACCATTTCGCGCACGAAATCGGGCGCTTCGGGCTGCTTCGGGCGCGTGGCGCGCGCAAGGTTGCGCGCGTAGTCGATGACGTGCGGAGCGACGGGCACGCGGGTCACCACGTCCTGAAGTTTGAGCACCGTCTCGCCGTCCATCACCTTCTTGAGCTCGACCTTCTTTCCGCTCGTCACGTTGCGGATGACCTGGCTTTCGTCCTCAGCCGACGGGTACGACACGATGATGTTGTACATGAAACGGTCCATCTGCGCTTCGGGCAGAGGATACGTGCCTTCCTGCTCGATCGGGTTCTGCGTGGCGAGCACGAAGAACGGCTTGGGCAGCGGAAACGTCTGCGAACCGACGGTGATGTGGTGCTCCTGCATCGCTTCAAGCAACGCGGCCTGGGTCTTCGGCGGCGTGCGGTTGATTTCGTCGGCGAGCAGCATGTTCGTGAAGATAGGCCCCTTGACGAATCGGAAACGGCGTTCGCCCGTGGTCTTGTCCTCTTCGAGCACGTCCGTGCCCGTGATGTCCGACGGCATCAGGTCGGGCGTGAACTGCACGCGCTTGAAATCGAGGTCGAGCACTTTCGACAGCGTCGAGATGAGCAGCGTCTTGGCAAGGCCGGGCACGCCCATGAGGAGCGCATGTCCGCGCGCGAACACGCAGGTGAGCACGTCTTCCACGACGTCGGCCTGACCGATGACGACCTGGCTGATGTTCGCCATCGCGGATTTGAAGTTCTTGTCCAGTTCCGCGATGAGCTCGATGTCCTCTCCGGCCATTTCCGGAGTCTTGTAATCGGGATCGGCCTTCAGTTCGGGAGCCTTCCACTTGTCGCCCGACGAGAGGTTGGGAGCCTCGAGTTTCGGCTCTTCGAAAACCGGTGCCGGCGCGGGCGCGGGTTTCGCCGCAGGTGCGGGTTTCGCCGCAGGCGCGGGCTTCGCCGCAGGGGCCGGCGCGGGTTTCGCCGCAGGCGCGGGCGTCGGCTCCGGCGCGGGTTTAGCAGCCGCAGGAGCCGGCTTCCTGCCGGGGAGTTTCACGCCGGCGGGCAATCCGCTTTTGCCGGGAAGTTTCAAACCGGCGGGCAACCCTCCTTTTTCAGGAAGCTTGAGACCGGACTTCGCCGACGGCGCGGGCGCGGGTCCCGCGGCCGGTGCAGGTGCGGGAGCTGGAGTCGGCGCGGGTGCTGGCGCCGGCGCAGGTTCGGGCGCAGGCGCGGGTTCGGGAACCGGGGCCTCGTCGACGAACTTCGCTTTGACCTCTCCGAAGCGGATCATGTCACCGTTTTTGAGCTCGGCGCTCATGACGCGTTCGCCGTTCAGGAACGAACCGTTGGAGCTGCCGTTGTCGCGCAGAATCCATTTGCCGGACGAATTGCTCAGCACGCCGTGGTGACCGGACACGCTCGCTTCGGCGATCGGAAGATCGCAGTCGGGCGAACGGCCGAAAGAAACGCTGGCGCCGGAAAGTTCGACTTCCGGAGCGCCTTCCATATCGAAAAAGACAAGTTTGGCCATGACTGAATTCCAACTTTGGGTGATGCAGTGGCGAAAAGTATAGCAAAAAGAAGGATTGCGTGCGGTGACGGACCTGAAAGTCGGATCGCGTGAGAAAATCGCAGGGGTCAGACCTGAAAATCGGAGTTTCTTTCCAAACGTTGCAAAGGCGCGGACCGCTCGTGCACGGGATGAAAAACTCCGACGGCTGGCAAACAGGCTCCGCTACCGCTACGCCCTGCTCCGCGGCGCCTAGCCGCAGAATTTTGGCGTGATGGTTTTGAACATCACTGCAATTCCACGAACAAAAAGAGAAAATCGCAGGGGCCAGACCTGAAAATCGCAGGGGCCGGACCTGAAAATCGGAGTTTCTTTCCAAACGTTGCAAAGACGCGGACCGCTCGTGCACGGGATGAAAAACTCCGACGGCTGGCAAACAGGCTCCGCTACGCCCTGCTCCGCGGCGCCTAGCCGCAGAATTTTGGCGTGATGGTTTTGAACATCACTGCAATTTCACGATCGCAAAGAATAAAAATCTCATGTCGCGTGTCCCGTGTCTCATGTCCTGGAATTGACGAGGACGGGAGACGGGAGACAGGAGACGCGAAATGAAAATTCAAAATGCCGGTACATCTGCAACGGCCGACACACCCGCCGCTGCGTTCCAGACGTCTCAGTCGTCCCAGCGGTCTCAGCCGATAAATTCCAGTGCGCGCCGAATCGGTGGCGCGAAACACTGTCGATTCGGCGGAGCGGTAGCGGGAGCTTCACGGATCGGAGTTCCTTTTCAAACGGCGCAAGGGCGCGGTTTGAAAATGCACCGGCCTTCAAACTTTTCAGGTCCGTCCCCCGCCGTGCGCCGCAGCCTCAAACCTGAGGCGGCCGGCTTACGGACGGGAACGGACCTGAAAGCGCCGTTTGCGATCAGACGATCGAAACTTTACAGCAGAATGATCACCGTGCCGACGGATTTCACAGCGCGGAACTCGAACTCACGGACCTGATCGTAGGCGATGCGGTCGATCTTCAGGTAACGCGCGTCTTTCGGCAGATTGTCCAGCACGATTTCGTGGACGTTGACGGTTTTCGATTCGAAATCGAAAATCTGATCCTGGAACCGCGTCAATTGAGTCCAGCTCACCGCGGAAATTTCCGACGAGGAAACCGCGTAAATATCGCGGTCGCCGGCGGACATCTTGGTGTTTTCCGAAAACGTCGTCGAGGCGGACGATGCGTAGATCTTGCCGGGGCGGCAACGCGTGAACTCGATGATGCCGTCGTTGCGCGGCCAGATGCGGATCGACTTTGGTTTGCAACCCGTCGGCAGCGTCGAGAGGTCGAAAACGATCGAATGCGAAGCGTTCTCGTCGCGATAATCGCCCGTGTTTCCGTTGTACCATTTGGCATCCTTCGTCGCATCAGTGTAAGCCGTCGGATAGCAGGCCCGCGAGTGCGCGACGATTTTCTCGGTGCGCTGGGATGCGGCGACCTCCGTGCCGTCGTCCGCAAAAAGGCGCAGGTAATAAATACCCTCGGTCCCGGGCACCGCGACGTATTTGGAAAACGTCCCGCCGCAGTTGACGGAGCCGACCGTGAACCGGACGCCGTTCGCCGCCCACGCTTCCGCATCGTCACCGTAATCCGAGGTGGCGAAGAACCCGTAGACCGAGGCCTGCGCCTGCTGGGTGTTGACGAGTTCGCCGGACAGTTTCACCCCGAGCTCTTCGTCCGCCGCACCGAGATCGGCGTTCTTCCACATCACCGGACGATTCACCTTCAGCAGCACGTCGGAACTCAGGAACTCGAATTCCTTCATGGTGCAGTAATCGAGCTGCGTCAGCTTGAAATAGCGGAACTTGCCCGCGACATCGATGTCCTTTTCATGCCACTGATCCGGAGTGGGATTGACTCCGCCCTGATTGTACAGTTCCGTCCACTCGCTTCCGTCGGCGGAACCGGACAGAACGAAATTCTTCGGGCGTTTGTTGCTGTCGCCGTTCCACGGATAAAAACGCAGTTTCGAGATGCCGTGCGGCGTGCCCGCATCGTAGATCGTCTCTATGTTCGCATGGTTGGTGCCGCGGCTGCAGAACGTCGAAGTGTCGCCGTCGAAGAGAACCAGGCAGTCGTCGAAGTCGGTCGTGCTGTTCTTGGCGTTCATGTCTTCGGCCGGCCAGTACGGATAACCGGGGATGACGCCCAGAACCTTGATTTCCGACAACGTTTCGAACGAAACCCGGCTGGCGGCACCGCTTTCGATTCCGGCGCTGTTGACGGCCTGAAAATAAACCGTGTACTCCGTTCCCGGCTGCAGATTTGACGCCTCGCAAGACACCGAATCGCCCTTGTGCAAGCCGTAAAACTCACGCACGAGTTCGGGCATCTGATTGCCGCTCAACGTGATACCGACGTAGATGCTCACGGTTTCCTCACCCGTTGAACCGGAGTGCCCGACCGTGAACGGAATGACCGCACCCGTCTGCGAAGCGACGACCGCTCCGGCGACGAGAACCGGCAACGAGTCATCGGCTTCACGCAGTATGAAAACGCCGCTGCCGCCGGGAGCGCCGCCGCAGGAGGCCCATTTGTTGCCCGAGCCCGAAGCGCCGCCGCCGCCGCCGCCAAGCCCGTCAACGCCAACCGTCATACCTTCATTCGCATCCTTCTTAGAGCCGCCGTTTCCGCCGCCGC
>JAZUJQ010000308.1:0-7838 GCA_045642845.1 Kiritimatiellia bacterium | reverse complement strand
TGGATTGCGCTCCGCACCGCCGATTCGGCGCGCACGGGATTGGAAAATGACAAATTTTCATTCAATCAAATGCTCCGGCTGAACGCCGCGAAGCACGGCGAAGCGGTAGCGGAGCATGTTTGACAGCCGTCGGAGTTTTCACTCCGCGCATGAGCGTCACGCGTTGCTATTTTTGGTATGCGCTCACGCGCGCGAGCGCCGATCTCGTCGTGCCGTTCAAAAAAAATCGCTTGCATTTTCTTTCGTTTTTTTACATACTCCTGCTCTGAAGCGACCGATAGGTCTCCTTCCGCGGTGACCCCGCGCTCAAAAACCAAGGGCCTTGCGCCCGCAAAAAACACGAAAAAACATGAATAAAACTGCAGTTCTGGCTTGCGCCGCCCTCTTCGCGGCCGGCCTCTCCGCCAACGCCGCCGAGGTTGTCTCGAGCAACACCGTCGGCTATCAGAAAATCACGCTCAACCCCGGCTACACGATGATCGGCATCCCGTTCGTCGAAGTCGGCACTGGCAATGCGCTTGGCATCCTCGACATGTTCGAGAATTTCGAAGGCGCCACTGCTGCGGCTTCGTTCAGCGCAGCCGACCAGATCCAGGTGTGGAACGGCGAAGGCTACGATTTCTACTACTACCGCAAGACGAAGGCTGGCAACGTGTGGAATACCGAAGCCAACAAGGCGGTCTCCGATGAAACGATACCCAATGGCGGCGCGTTCTACCTCGCGCAGTCGGCGGTTTCGTTCCAGCTCAAGTCTGCCGGCGAAGTTTCCACTGAATCAACGACGTTCACCATCGTTCCGGGCTACAACCTCATCGCCAATCCGTTCCCTGCGGATCTCAAGGTTTCTTCGCTCGTGGCCGATGGTCAGACCGCTGCGGCTTCGTTCAGTGCAGCCGATCAGATTCAGGTGTGGAACGGCGAAGGTTACGACTTCTACTACTTCCGCAAGACGAAGACCGGCAACGTGTGGAACACCGAAGCCAACAAGGCGGTCACCGATGACGATGTGCTCCCCTCCGGCTCCGCGTTCTTCTACCTCTCTCAGGGCGTCGAGTCGTTCACGCTGACGGTCGAAAGCCCGATTGCTCCCGCCGTCGAACTCTGAACCGTAAACCGATTTCCGGGCGGAATCTCTCCGCCCGGTCTTAAACCCGAAACAACAAAATGAAAAAAATCATCACATTCGCGGCTGTCGCCGCTTTCACCATGATGGCGTCCGCCACGTCCCTCAAGTGGGGCTACGGCTCGGCCTATCTCTACGTTTCCGAGGACGGTGTCACCGGTGTTCAGGGCGGAACCATTCCGTCCGGCGCTCAGGTGTGCCTCATCTATCTCGGTTCCGAGACCACATACGACATCGCCAACGTCACGGATGCCATGGTCATTGACAGCTATGCCGCCGAAGCCGAATTCGATGGCACGGATTACTACATGGCCGGTGGCACGCAGACTTATCAAGTGACTGAAGGTAAGACCGTCGAAGCCAAGGATGGCACCTCCATCACGATGGGTTCGAATGACAACTTCGGCATTGTGTTCTACGATGGCACCTCATACAGCTGCATCTACGATGTCGTCGATTACGACACCGGCAAGCTCGGTGCCGAGCTCAAGCAGGTTGCCAACATCGGTGCGATTACTCCTACCGCTCCCATGGTTTCTCTTGATGGCACGGCTGGTGCCACTCAGGACGACTGGGAGATCCCCATGGCCGCCGTTAAGGTCTCCTCGACGCCGATTCCGGAGCCCGCCACTGCGGCTCTGGCTCTCCTCGGCCTCGGCATGATGTTCCGTCGTCGTCGCGCCTAATTCACGACAACAACGACGTAAAAAAAGAAACCTGCGGGCGACCGCAGGTTTCTTTTTTTAGTGAATAGTGGATAGTGAATAGTTGATAACAACTGACAACGCGCCATCCGGTCGGATATCAGTTATCAAGTGTTTCAGTGCAGGGCAGTTGCAAGTTTACAAGTTCAACTTGCAACTGTTTAACTTGCTGCACTTGTCAACTTGTTAACTGACAACAACTATTCACTCTTCACTGTCCACTCTTCACTGTCAAACATGCTCCGCTACCGCTCCGCCGTGCTTCGCGGAGTTCAGCCGGAGCATTTGATTGAATGAAAGTTGTCACTTTCAAATCCCGTGCGCGCTGAATCAGTGGTGCGGAGCACCTACCATTCGGCGGAGCGGTAGCGGGAGCTTCACGGATCGGAGTTTCTTTTCAAACGCTGCAATGGCGCGGGGTTTTTTTGCGCGGGTTGAAAAACTCCGACGGCTGTCAAACATGCTCCGCTACCGCTCCGCCGCGCTTCGCGGCGTTCAGCCGGAGCATTTGATTGAATGAAATTTGTCACTTTCCAATCCCGTGCGCGCTGAATCAGTGGTGCGGAGCACCTACCATTCGGGGGAGCGGTAGCGGGAGCTTCACGGATCGGAGTTTCTTTCAAACGCTGCCAAGGCGCGGTGTGCCGGGGCGCGGGTTGAAAAACTCCGACGGCTGTCAAACATGCTCCGCTACCGCTCCGCTGTGTTTCGCGGCGTTCAGCCGGAGCATTTGATTGAATGAAATTTGTCACTTTCCAATCCCGTGCGAGCCGAATCGGCGGTGCGGAGCGCCTACCATTCGGCGGAGCGGTAGCGGGAGCTTCACGGATCGGAGTTTCTTTTCAAACGCTGCAATGGCGCGGGGTTCTTTGGCGCGTGTTGAAAAACTCCGACGGCTGTCAAACAGGCTTTGCTGCGGTAAATTTGCAACTGTTTAACTTGCCGCACTGTCAACTTGTTAACCGACAACAACTATTCACTCTTCACTATTCACTCTTCTTTCCCTATAATTTAGCCTCATGTCAAAAACAATCTTCGAATCCGGGCTTGTGTCGGTGTCGTTCCGGAAGCACGGGCCGCCGGAGATAATAAAAGCGGCGGCGGCGGCCGGGTTGCGCTGCATCGAGTGGGGAAGCGACGTCCATGTGCCGCCGGACGATCTTTCCAACGCCCGCGACGTAGCCGAACGGACGCGTGACGCAGGGCTTGACGTTTGTTCCTACGGGACGTATTTCAGAATCGGAAAGGACGGAGCCGAAGGTCTTCGCGCCCATTTCGCCGCCGCCCGCGTTCTCGGCACGACCGTTCTGCGGCTGTGGTGCGGGACGGCCGGGTACGCGCAGTTGAAACGCGAAGGCGCGTGGGAGCGGCTTGTCGATGAGTGCCGTATGTTCGCCGCCATGGCCGAAGCCGAAGGCGTGACGCTCTCCATGGAATGCCATCAGGGAACGGCAACCGACGATCCGCGCGGAATGACGGAACTCGCGCAGGCCGTGCATTCCGGCGGTTTTTCGTTCCATTGGCAGCCGAACCAGTTCAAATCCGTCGAAAGCAATCTCGGATACGCCCGCGCGGCCGCGCCGCATGCGGACATCGTCCACGTGTTCCAATGGAAGGGCGAAAAACGTTTTCCGCTCGCCGACGGTGCGGATGAATGGCGCGCTTGTCTCTCGGAATTCACCGGCCGCCCGCGCAAACTTCTCCTTGAATTCATGCCCGGCGGAGAGATGGATGAATTGAAGAGAGAAGCGGAGACGTTGAGGGAGATAGTGAAGAGTGAAGAGTGTATAGTGAAGAGTGAGTAGTTGTTCTAGAAACTCTAGAAATTCTAGTCTCACGAGCCCAGACCACCAACCACTCTCCACTCCCCATTATTCACTATTCACTATTAACTGACTTCGTTTGGCGCATTTCGTTTTTTGCTGGTATAATCAAGCTTATGAAAACCAAAGCGATCCGTTTACTTGCGTGTGTCTTTCTTTTCGGTTCTTTGATTTCGCGTTCCGCCGCCGACACTGCCGCCGGAATCAGCGTCGACTGGCGCGGGCTTCCGAACGTGGAAGGCGTGCTTCGGGACAATTCGAAAGCCTCGTACGGTTTCGTGAATTTCGTGGCGTTCGGTCCGGGATGGGCGTTCACGGCCCAGGATTACGCCGCGAAGGAGCACAAAAAAGAGCGCACGAGCGATCCAAAGTTCGGCGAGGGTCTGCTGTTCACCGGGAAAATCTGGGCCGGCGGCACGGGACTTTCAATCCGCGAGGAATTTTACGACGTATCCGGCGGCGGCGGAGCCAATGCGCACGTGCGCTGGACGATTTCGAACCTCGATTCGGGCAAGCCGATGAACCTCGAGCGCGCGTACGTCAGGTTTCCTCTTTCGCGCGAAGAGTTCGCGGGCGGCAGGGCCGGCGGCAACGAGCTGCCGAAGGATTTCGGAAACGAATGGATTGGCGTGGGAGCGAAGGACAAAGTCGAAATCGTTTCCGCCGACGGCTCGAAAAAACTGCTGTTGTCGATCAAATCCGGCAATCCGGTAGTGCAGGACGCCCGCAAGGACAAGCAGGACAGATTCGAGCTGCGCGTTGAATTTCCGGATTGCAAAACCGCGTCATCTTCGACGATCGAGTTCGACGTTTCGGGCGCGTTCGCGGATTCTCTCAAACGCGGCGCCGGCAAGGTCAAACTTGATATTCCGCCGCCGCCGGCCAAACTTTCCGCCGGCGACGATTGGTGCGTTTTCCCGTACACCAACGACATTCAGCCCGGCTCGATTCTCGATTTTTCGAAAATGACGCGTCACGACGCGCCGGCGGGCAGATTCGGTTTCGCGCGCGTCACCCCGGACGGGCATTTCGCGTTCGAGAGGAATCCGGAGCCAGTCCGTTTCGTCGGCGGCAATCTTTGTTTCGACGCCAACTTTCCGTCGAAGGAAGAGTGCAGGCGCGTGGTCGACGACTTCGTCAAGCGCGGCTGGAACACGGTCCGGTTCCACCACATAGACGTCACCATCACGAAGGACGAATGGAACAAACTCTGGGAGCGCACGACGTATCCCGAAATTTCGCCCGAAAAACTCGATATGCTCGACTATCTGATGTCCGAGTTCAAGAAGGCGGGAATCTACGCGACGTTCGACCTTTACGCGATGGGCGGTCTGGGCAGTTGCGAGGGATTCGACAAACCGCTCAACAGCAACACGATCAAAGCGATCGTCCCGATCCACAAACCGGCCGAAGACCAGTGGTTCCGCCGCGCGATGGAAATCTTCGACCATGTGAACCCCTATACCGGAGTCAAGTGGAAGGACGAGCCCGCCGTGCTGTTCGTCACGCTCCTCAACGAGGACTCCATCGCGTCTGTCTGGTGGGGCGCGGCCGACGTCTACGTGTCGAAATACCTCGAATGGGCCAAATCCAAGGGTTATCCGGCGTACGACAAGAAGGACATCGGTTCGAAAAAGGAATTCGCGGAGTTTCTTCACGAGGTCAAAGCCGAAGCCAACCGCCGCATGACCAAGCGTCTCAAGGACGCCGGCGTGCATGCGCTCGTTTCGGGCGGCAACTGGTGGGACACCATGGCGCAGACGTACGAACGCGAGGCGCTCGAGGTCGTGGACAACCACGGTTACGGAGACCATCCGCAGCCCAGTTACCAGAAACTGCCTTTCCACATCAACCAGTCACCCGACATCAAGGGCGGCAACGCCGCGTACTGCGAGCCGGTCATGAAGGCTCCGTCGCGCGTTTTCGGCAAGCCGTTCACGGTGACTGAATACAACTTCTGCCCGCCGAACCGCTTCCGCGGCGACGGCGGCCTCGCCATGGGCGCGTACGCCGCGCTGCAGGATTGGGACGCGCTCTACCGCTTCGCCTGGTCGCACGCACGCGCCGCGCTCACCGGAACGCATCACGTCAGCGGCTTCGACATCGCGCGCGACCCGATCGGCCAGCTCACCGAACGCCAGATCGTCCTGATGTTCGGCCGCGGCGACGTTTCGCCCGCGGAAAAATCCTACGCTTACGGCGTGTGCGCGCACGAAGCGTTCGGCAAAGGGCTCGGCGACATGTGGTCGAAGAACCTCTTTCCGCACGCTTTCACGCAGCTCGGATTCACGTCGCGCATCGGGTCGTTCGTCTGCGACGGCGGGAAGACTCCCGCTCTCGCCTGCGACAAAACCTGGACCGAAGCCACGCGCGCCGAAATTCCGAAATATTCCGGAAAGGCTGTGTCCGACACCGGCGAAATCAGAATCGACACCAACGTCGGCCGCATGACCGTGAACACTCCGAAAACCGCCGCGGTCTGCGCTGTGGACAAGGCGGATCTGTCGGCCGGACCGCTCTCCGTTTCCGGCGCGACCACGTTCTGCTCCGTGTCGGCTTCATCCATGGACGGCAGGAATCTCGTCGACTCCGGCCGCATCCTTTTCATGCACATCACGGACGTGCTGAACGACGAGGCCGTGTTCACCAATTCCAACCGCACCGACACGAAGTCGTGGGGAAAACTTCCGTATCTGGCCAAGACGGGTTCCGCGAAAATTTCGCTTGCGAATTCCAACGCCGGGCTCTCGGTATGGGCGCTCGCTTCCGACGGAAGGAGACTGCGCCGGATTCCGGCGGTTTATGAAAACGGAAAGTATTCGTTCACCGTGAGCGTCGCCGCCGGAGACGGCGCGAACGCCCCGACGATGCTTTACGAAATCGCCAGGTGAAAAAAGGGAGAAGCGATGCTCGAAGGACTTGACCGCATTCTGGCCGTAGGCGCGCATCCCGACGACAGCGACGGCTTCGCCGGGCTGTTTTTCCGTCTCAAGGGGCTTTACGATCTGCACATAGCGGATTTCACCCACGGCGAGCGCGGTTGCGGCAGGGAGCGTTTCCTCGACGGCTGGGCCGGGCGGACCCGCACGCGCGAAGAGCATCTCGCGTGCGCGCTGCTCGGTGCGACGCCGCATTTCTGCGACGAAATCGACGGCGAAGCGTGCGCGCCGCGAGAGACCTGCCGACGTCTCGCCGATTTGATAACCAAACTCAAGCCCCGCGCGATTTTCACCCATTGGCCGGTGGATCACCATTTCGATCACGTAATGACCGCCGCCGCCGTCTGCAACGCGATACGCATGACGGGGTGGACAGGCGAATTTTACTTCTTCGAGGCCTGCCTCGAACAGACAGGGAACATGGCGCCGTCGTATTGGGTCGATATTTCGCCTGTGGTGCAGAACAAACTCGAATTTCTGCGCACTTACGCCTGCCAGAACGCGAACGATTGGCTCGCGGTCCAGGCGCTCGAACGCGGCGGAATCCGCGGCGCGCAGTGTTCTCCGGCCGTCAAGTACGCCGAAGCGTTCGCGACCATGGACGGACGTCCGATCAAAGGCGGAATTCTGGATTCCGTGTCGGTCTCGGTCAAAGACACGGGTCTGACGTTCAAATAAAAAAAAGAACCGCGCGAGGCGGTTCTTTCAAACTGGCGGGAAGGACGGGGATCGAACCCGCAACCACCGGATCGACAGTCCGGAGCGCTAACCAATTGCGCCACCTCCCCAGGAGGTTTTATCCGCGCTGCGGTTTCCCGTATCACGCGAACGTGGCGGAATGCTATCAAAGATTTTTTTTGAAAGCAAACGTTTTTTTTTGACTGCGAGAACCTCTGCGGGGGCGTGGATAGTGAAGAGTGGATAGTGAAGAGTGGATAGTGCAAGTTTACTGCGGCTGAGACGGCTGGGACGCGGTCGCAGAGGTCTCAGCTGTCGCAGATGTCCCAGCAAACGGAAAACATTCAAAACAATCCCTCCGAAAGGCTCCGGCTGTGTGCCGCGAAGCAAGGCGAAGCGGTAGCGGAGCATGTTTGACAGCCGTCGGAGTTTTTCAACCCGCGCCAAAGAACCCCGCGCCTTGGCAGCGGTTGAAAGAAACTCCGATCCGTGAAGCTCCCGCTACCGCTCCGCCGAATGGTAGGCGCTCCGCACCACCGATTCAGCGCGCACTGGATTGGAAAATGACGAA
>JAZUJQ010000307.1:0-5270 GCA_045642845.1 Kiritimatiellia bacterium | reverse complement strand
GGACGACACGTTCCTCGACGACACCGCCGCGCGTTTCAAAGCCTACGGCTGGCGCGTGATCAAGGTCGACGGACACGACCACGCCATGATCGACAAGGCGATCCGCGCCGCGAAGCGTTCGGACAGGCCCGCGCTCGTCATCTGCCGCACCGTCATCGGTTACGGCGCTCCGCACAAGGCCGGCACGGCCAAGTCGCACGGCGAGCCCCTCGGCGCGGAAGAACTCGCGCTCACGAAGGAAAAACTCGGGCTTCCCGAAACCCCGTTTTACGATCCGGCCGACGTGCGCGATCTGTTCGCCGTCCGCGCAAGGAAGATGCACGGCGCCGCCCGTCGCTGGGAAAAGGCCCTGCGCGAGTCGTTCAAGGACGATCCGGCGCGCAAGGAACTTTACGAAGCGCTTTCGGAAAAGCGCATCCCCGCCGACATCGCGTCCCGGCTTCCGACGTTCCCGGTCGACAAGCCGATCGCCACGCGCGGCGCTTCGGGCAAGGTGATGCAGGTTCTCGCCGCCGAACTTCCGTGGTTCATGGGCGGTTCGGCCGACCTCGGGCCTTCCAACAAGACCTGGCTCGATGCGTTTCCCGCGCTTTCGGCGACCGATTTCTCCGGGCGCAACGTCCACTTCGGCATCCGCGAACTCGCCATGGCCTCCGCCGCGTGCGGCATCGAGGCCGACGGGTTCTTCCGTCCTTACGCCGCCACGTTTTTCGTGTTTTCCGATTACATGAAACCGGCGATGCGCATCGCCGCGATTTCGAAGCAGCCAGTGCTCTACGTGTTTTCGCACGATTCGTTCCATGTCGGCGAAGACGGCGCCACGCACGAACCGGTCGAGCAGATCGCCGGGCTGCGCGCCATGCCGGGGCTCACGGTCATCCGTCCCTCGGACGCCACCGAAACGGTCGAGGCGTGGCTTGCGGCGCTCGCCCGCAAAGACGGTCCGACGGCGATTCTTCTTTCCCGCCAGAATCTTCCGGTGATCGACCGCTCGGTCACGGCGAGCGCGTCGTCGCTCGCCCGCGGCGCGTACACGCTCTACCAGAACGGCACCGGCACGCCCGAACTCATCGTGATGGCGTCCGGCGGCGAAGTCGCCCTGGCGCTCGAGGCGGCCAAGGCGCGCCCCGACCGCAACATCCGCGTCGTTTCGTTCCCGTCGTGGGAACTTTTCGAAAAACAGAGCCGCGGATACCGCGACGAGGTGCTTCCGCCTTCCTGCGTCAAACGCCTTTCCGTGGAAGCCGCGTCTTCGTTCGGTTGGTCGCGTTGGACCGGTCCCGCCGGACGCTCGATTTCACTTGATTCCTTCGGCACTTCGGCGCCCGCGTCGGCGCTCGCCCGCAAGTACGGGTTCACCGTCGAACACGTGCTTGAAGAAATCGACGCAATGTAAGAGGAAACGAAAATGAAAGCCATCGTCCCCCGTCCCTCTTCGCTCGTCGAACGCGAAGGGTTCTTTGAGTTGCGTCCCGATTCCACGATCGGCTTCGGCGACGCCGCGGCCGGGGACGTCGCCGTCCTGCTCGCCGAATATCTCCGTCCCGCCACCGGGTTCGCGCTGCCGGTCGCCGCCGGCGCCGGCTCGATCGTTCTTTCGGTGGTCGATCCGGAGACGCCGGATGAAAACGGATTCAATTCGGAAGCGTATTCGCTTGACGTCGCACCGGACGGCGTCGCGCTTTCGTCGCGCTCCGCCGCCGGTCTGGCGCGCGGCGTGCAGACCCTGCGTCAGCTTTTCCCGGCGGAAATCCATTCGCGCTCCGTCGTCGCGGGAGCGAAATGGACGGCGCCTTGCGTCGCGGTCGAAGACGCTCCGGTCTACCGGTGGCGCGGCATGCATCTCGACGTGGCGCGTCACTTTTTCGACGCGGACGACGTCTGCCGCTACATCGAACTGCTCGCGCAGCACAGGATGAACGTCTTCCACTGGCATCTGACTGACGATCAGGGCTGGCGCATCGAAATCAAAAAATATCCGCGTCTCACCGAAGTCGGTTCCGTGCGCAAACGCACGCTGATCGGTCATCACAACAAGTGGCCGCACCGTTTCGACGACGTTCCTCACGGCGGTTTTTACACGCAGGACGACATCCGCCGCGTCGTGTCGTTCGCCGCACGCCGCCACGTGACCGTCGTGCCGGAAATCGACATGCCCGGACACATGGTCGCCGCCATCACCGCGTATCCGCGGCTCGGCAACGGTTTCGTCGCGCGTCCGGAGGTCCGGACGGTCTGGGGCATCTCGAAAGAGACTCTCAATCTGAACGATGAAACCATCGGGTTCTGCCGTGACGTCTGGCGCGAGCTTTTCGACCTGTTCCCCGGAAAATTCTTCCACATCGGCGGAGACGAGGCGCCTCGCGGAGAATGGGAGGAGAGCGACGCCGCGCAGGAGCTGATGATCAAGCGCGGACTCGCGTCGCCCGCGCAGCTGCAGTCGCATTTCACGAACGAAATGGCGGAATTCTTCGCCGCGCACGGGCGCCGTCTCATCGGCTGGGACGAAATTCTCGAAGGCGGCGGAATCAGAAACGACGCCGCGGTCATGGTCTGGCGTTCAGGAAACTTCAACGAGAAGGCGGCCGAAGCCGCTTCTTCCGGGCACGACATGGTGCTTTCAGTCCAGTCCTACACGTATTTCGATTACTACCAGGCCGAACCCGTCGACGCCGAACCGCTCGCCATCGGCGGACTGCTGACGCTGCCGCGCGTCTACGAATACGACCCCGCCGCGCTCGCGGGTTTCTCCGACGAACGGAGAATGCGCATCCTCGGCGCGCAGGCGCAGCTCTGGACGGAATACATCCCGACGCGCGACCATCTCGACTACATGGCGTATCCGCGCGCCTGCGCGCTCGCCGAAGCGCTCTGGACGAAGCCCGAAAACAAATCCTTCGAAGACTTCTCTTCGCGTCTGACCGTCCATCTTCAGCGTCTCTCGCTGCAAGGCGTCAAATTCCGCCGGGCGTGACGGCGATCCGCAACACCCGTTACCGTTTCGTTTTGCGAATTCAAGCATGTGCCATTGCGAATTGCGACCGGAAGTCGATGATACATCCATTTCCGGAAAACCGCAGTGGCGCACCTGACGCCCGACCCGTTTTCCGTTGCGCGGCTCCGGCCGGAGCAGAAGAAACGCCGTTCGTCGATGTTGCGTCCGACCGGATCGTTTGGTTAAACTCCGCGCCATGAAACGGATGCTGGCAGTCGTTTTCTTCGCGGCGGAGGCGGCGTGAGCCGTGAATCTGCGCGTGGACATCGCCTCGCCGGCCGATGCGGCGCAGGAACTTTCTTCGCTCGTGGCCGCCGGAGCCGGCGTCCTCATGCCCGGCGCGCAACCGCTTTTCCGCGACTGCGGCGCGATCCCGTTCGACGACTCCGATCCCTCCTGGCCGTTCATGTTCAAGGCCGGTCTCGTCCCAGAAACCGATTCCGGGTTCACGACGCATCCGAAGCAGGGCGAAGCGGTAGCGGAGCATGTTTGACAGCCGTCGGAGTTTTCCAACCCGCGCTTTGGCAGCGTTTGGAAAAAAACTCCGATCCGTGAAGCTCCCGCTACCGCTCCGCCGAATAGACAGGGTTTCGCATCGCCGATTCGGTACGCACGGGGCGCGGAACGGAATTGCTCGACCGCAGTCGATTGCAGTCGACCGCGATCGATTTCAATCACGCCAAAAGTCTGCGGCTGTACGCCGCGGAGCAGGGCACAGCGGCAACTGCGGGGGCTGTCCCCACATTTCGTCGCCGTCGGAGGCGGGAGATGCGGCGTCTCGCCGCGTCTCTGCATCATACGAGCCATCGAATGTGACGCGGCGGGACGCCGCATCCCCATGTTTTCACCCTGCGCTAGTGCAACCGTGAATTTTGTTCAACCCCATCCCGCCAAAAGTCTGCGGCTGTGAGCCGCGAAGCGAGGCGCAGCGGCGGCGGAGTCTGGGCCGGCGGGGCGTGTTTGTTGAACGCGGAACCGTTTTTTCGTATAATCGCGCCCATTCCGCGATTAGTTTCAGTTACGGAGGCCACGACATGTGGAATAAATTCAAGAATCTTTTCGGAAACGACATCGGTATCGATCTCGGCACCGCGAACACCCTCGTCTACGTTAAAGACCGGGGCATTGTCCTTCGCGAGCCTTCGGTCGTTGCGGTGGACGTCAACACAAAACGAGTCCTCGAAGTCGGTGAAGCGGCCAAACGCATGTTGGGCTGCACTCCGGCCAACATCGTGGCGATCCGCCCGATGAAGTCCGGCGTCATCAGCGACTACGACATCACGGAGAAGATGATCCGCTACTGCATAGCGAAGGCGAGCGTGCACAAACTGCGCAAGCCCCGCGTTATCATCGCCGTGCCCGGGGACATCACCGGCGTCGAAAAACGCGCCGTGAAGGATTGCGCTCTCCATGCGGGCGCGCGTCAGGTTTTCATGATCGAGGAGCCCATGGCCGCGGCGATCGGCACGGGGCTTCCGGTTCAGGAGCCCGCCGCGAACATGATCGTCGACATCGGCGGCGGCACCACGGACGTGGCGCTCATTTCGCTTTCCGGCATCGTGTACCGCAAGAGCGTCCGCGTCGGCGGCGACGAGATGGACGCGGCCATCATCACGCACATGCGCAACCGCTACAATCTGCAGATCGGCGAGCGCACGGCGGAAGACATCAAGAAAAAGATCGGCTCGGCGTACAAACTGGAACACGAGCTGACCTACGAGGTCAAGGGTCTGGACGTCGTCAAGGGCCGTCCTCTCACGCTCACGATATCTTCGCAGGAAATCCGCGAAGACGCGCTCAACGACGTGATCACGAAGATCGTGGACAGCGTGGCGCGGTGTCTTGAGAACGCGCCGCCCGAACTGTCCGCCGACCTCGTGGACCGCGGCATCGTGCTTGCCGGCGGCGGCGCCCTTCTGACGGGCATCGACCGCCGCATCGGCGAGATGACGCAGCTTCCGGTGCATCTTGCGGACGACCCGCTTTCCGCCGTCGCGGAAGGCACGGGCCGGGCGCTCGACGAGCTCGAGACGCTCTACCGCACGATGTCGACGACGGACTGACCCGCGCGGCGGAATCTCCGCCCGTGCAGTCGTCCAGCGCGCTTTGAAAACCCGCAGGACAGCGCTCATCGCAATCGCGGTCGCCGCCGCGACGGTCGTCTATTTCCGCAGCGCGTCCGCGTTGCGCGGTCCGGTCGCCGCCGCCGCGCGCGACGGTTCGGCTCCGCACTGCCGTTTTTTCCGCGCAATCCCCGGAGCGCTCGCGTCGCTCC
>JAZUJQ010000306.1:0-11291 GCA_045642845.1 Kiritimatiellia bacterium | reverse complement strand
ACGTTCCGCGAATGGCTCGACGATTTCGCCGCGCCGGAGTCGATCGCCGCCTGCACGCCGGTCATCGAGTCGGAGCTCGCCGCGATCAAGGAGCAGTATCCCGTTTTCTATCCGCAGGTCGAAGCCCGCTACAAGCGCATTTGCGCCGGCGAACGCGATCTTTATTTCTGATGAACCCGTCGAACGGATTTCTTCTCGGTCTGGATTTTTCGAAACTCGATTCGGTTTCGGGTTGCGTTCCGGTCGTGGTCCAGCACGCCGACACCCGGGACGTCCTGCTGCTCGCGTACACGGATGAGGCCGCGCTGCGCGAAACGCTCGACACCCGCCGCCTCGTGCTGTACAGCACCTCGCGCCGCAAGCGCTGGGAGAAGGGCGCGGAGTCCGGCTGCCGGTTCACTCTCGTCGACGCGTTCGTCAACTGCGAGAACAATTCCCTGCTGTATCTCGTGCGTCAGAATCCCGAAGGATCGACGCACGGAATGTGCCACGAAAAGACCGATTCCGGCGCGTACCACTCCACGTGTTTCCACCGCCGCGTGATCCGCGACGGCGATTCGTATTCGCTTGAACTCCGCGGCTGACCGACAGCCGCGTCCGCGCGCCGCGCGGCGGTTTGCGGTCCGGCGACGCAAGGTTTGCGACATGAACGACGAACAACCGAAACCAAAGAAAAGTTTCAATCTGCCGCCCAAAGATCCGGGTGCCGATCCGGACCGCAAGAAGCGTCAGGTCGCTCGCATGCGCATCCGCGAGGCGAGGGACCGCGAACTGCGCCGCATGGGGGCTGGGCCCGAGAGCAGGGGCATCAACCGGATCGGAGCCGCATTCGCGCTCGTGGCCATGGTGCTGCTCGGCGCGGGCCTTGTCACGGCTTCGCGCACGACGCGCGAACGCGGACCGGCGCGCACGCCCGAAAGCGATCTCCGCGACACGGTCGAGGCCATGGACACGATCGCGATGGCGCTCGCGCATTTCAAAGCCGATTGCGGACGTTATCCGCAGTCGAGCGAAGGGCTGCTTGCGCTCGTGTCGCAGACCGGCGTGCCGGGCTGGTGCGGTCCTTACGTGAACCGCACGCCATCGGATTCCTGGAACCGCGGATACCTTTACGCGCTGTCGGGGGACGTTCCGGAACTCCGCAGCGCCGGACCGGACCGTGAATTCCACACAGCGGACGATCTGGTCGCCGCTCCTGAAAAATTCCATTGCCATCCCGATTTCGTCCCTCACGAAAAATCGCGCCTTGAAAACGCGCATTCGTTTTCGGTCGGAATAGGAAACTGAAAGCCGCGGACCGCCGCGTTCACACGACGGCGATTTCCGCGGGTTTCAGGCCCGCGCATTCCGCGCGCAGAACGAGCGCGCCTTCGCCGGTGCGCCTGACCACGGCCACCGCCTTGCCGTAACGCAGCGGGTGGGACGCCGTGTTTTTGAACGATTCCAGTCCCCGCGGATCGGCGTTGCCGACGGCGACGATTTCTCCCGGGCCCTCGAGCGAGAACCCGATGCGCGCGGAGGACAGCGGGTCGCGCGTTCCGGCTTCGTCCACGACATCCACCTGCACGAACCGAGTCTTGGCTTCAGGCGCGTTGTACGGATCGTCCGTGAGTTTCACCGCGACGGGCGCGCCGGCGGTGCGCATCGTTTCGCGTCCGATCTCCCTGCCGTTGCGGTAGGCGACCGCGAGCAGTTCGCCCGGTTCGTACGGCACGTCGAACCAACGGATGCGGTACTTGGCGCAGACGTCGTAATACGGATCTTCGCAGTGCGGATCGTGTTCCGGCGCGGCGGCTTTGCGGCGGCGTCCGAGCGAACGTCCGTTGAGGAACAGTTCGGCTTCGTCGCCGTTGGTGTAGACGAACACCGTGCGCAGTCCGGGTCCGTGGTTCCAGTGCGGCAGGACGTGGACCGTGTCCGCCTTGTCGTTCCAGACCGCTCTGTACAGGAAAAACCGGTCTTTCGGGACGCCGGTCAGGTCCACCGCGCCGAAGTACGAACTGCGCGCCAGCGCCGACACCGGCACGTCCGCCGGAAGTCCGTAGCAATTGCCGACCCAGTACGGCGTGGGCTCGCCGATGTAATCGACGCCCGACCATATGAACTCGCCGGCGCAGTAGCGGTCTTTTTCCATGCGGTCGAACTCGACGTCTGCGATATCACCCCAGAAAGCGGCGCAATGGTCGTAGCCGCAGACCCGCAGTTTTTCGAAATTGTAAAGCAACGGGCCTTTCGCGGGATTGTCTTCAAGACAGCCGTACTCGCTGAGCGACGAGCCGGATTCCGAGCAGACGACCGGAATTTCCGGATGTTTTTCGCGGAACAGTCTGTATTTGGCGTGGTAATTCCATCCGGTGAGATCGAGTTCGGAAAACATCCCCGTTTCAATCGCGTTTTCGAAACAGCAGCCGGCTCCGACCGGACGCGTCGCGTCCAGTTCCCTGACGGCCGAGCGGAATTCGCGGAAGCGCGCGGCGTTCATTCCGTTCGGCGAGCGGGCGTCTTCGCCTCCCTGTTCTTTTTCATCGAACATCGCGATTTCGTTGCCGATCGACCAGACGACGAGGCACGGATGGTTTCTGTCGCGGCGGACGAACCGGCGGAGATTCCGCACGACGTAGGCCTCTAGATTTTCTTCGGGGAGGCGGCCGGAGGTGTCATCCCATTTGTCGAAGCACTCCCCCCAGACGAGCAGACCCATTTCATCGCAGAGGTCGAGCAGCTTCGGATCGCACGGATTGTGCGCCGTGCGGATGGCGTTCACGCCCATGTCCTTCATCAGAAGAAGCTGCCGCTTCGCGGCGTCGCGGTCGAAAGCCATGCCGAGCGGCCCGAGGTCGGAGTGCAGATTGGCTCCTTTGAGCTGGAGTCGGCGCCCGTTGAGGCGGAATCCGTCGTCGGCCGTGAATTCGAACGTGCGTATGCCGTAACGGAATTTTTCGCCGAGGATTTCGATTTCGTGGAGAAACGGGTCGTCGACGTCCCACAGGCGCGGTTTTTCAACGACCCGTTCGAACTCGATCCGGCCTTCGAGCGAAGAGACGTACGACACGCGCACGATCGCGGATTCGGCGGAGACGAAAGGCGTGGTGATCGCGAGCGACCCGGGCACCACGTGGTTGCGTGCGCGCCTGACGAAACGGACTTCGCGGTAGATTCCGGCGCCGGGATACCAGCGGGAGCGTTGTTTCGTCGTGTCGCATTCCACGCGGATTTCATTTTTCCCGTCGCGCAGAAATTCCGTGACGTCGAGTCCGAAACTCATGTATCCGTAATCCCAGCCGCCGGCGAGGATTCCGTTCACGAACACCTGCGGACGCGCCATCACGCCGTCGAATTCGACGTGGAACGATTCTCCCGCGGCGCGCGCCTCAGTGAATCCGGTCAAATCGAACGAGCGGCGGTATTCGCCCTTTCCGCGCCAGGGCAGTTTGCCGCAGTCTCCTTTTTCCTCGGGATCGAACGGACCGCCGATGGCCCAGTCGTGCGGCACGCGCACGCGCGACCATTCCCCGCCGTCCCGGCGGAAATCCCATTCTCCGTTTTTCCACAAAACGCCATTGAAGGCGTCCGACGTTTCGTTTCCGGCGTTCATTTTTGAATTTGCTTTTTACGCGTGTTCCGCGCCGCATTATACCCCAATCGCACCGTCCGTGCGGCGCGTTTTCGCGTTCCTGTGAAATCCCGCTTGCGTGACAAAGCCCTTTTCACTATACTCTTCCGCCAATTCACACGAAATAGAACATAAAAATGAGTCAAATCGATACTTCAGCGGTTCGCAAGCAGTTCCAGCTTCACGAAAAGGACACGGGTTCCTGCAACGTGCAGATCGCCGTTCTCACGAAGCGCATTGAACACCTTACCGAACATCTCAAGGCCAACAAGCACGACAACAATTCCCGTCGCGGCCTGATCAAGATGGTGAACAACCGTCGCACCCTTCTTGATTATCTCAAGCGCACGAACGAGCCCTCTTATCTGGCGCTCGTCAAAGAGCTCGGTCTGCGTCGCTGATCCGCCGACGCGCTCCGCATCCGGTGCGACGGTCCTATACGCGGGACCGTCGTCCGTTCATTTGCAAACACATAAAGGCAAAGAAAAATGAAAGACACCGTATCTGTATCAACGGAGGTGGGCGGTCAGACGCTTACCATCGAAACCGGGCTTCTGGCCCGCCAGGCCGCCGGCGCCGTCACCGTGACGCTCGGCGAAAACGTCGTTTTTTCCGCAGTCACCTGCACCGACGCTCCGCGTGAAGGCATCGATTATTTTCCTCTTCAGGTCGAATACCGCGAGAAGTTCTACGCGTGCGGCCGCATGCCCGGCGGATTCTTCAAGCGCGAGGCCAAGCCGTCCGAGAAGGAAATCCTCACCGCGCGTCTCACCGACCGTCCGATCCGTCCGCTCTTTCCCGACGGCTACCGCAACGACGTCCAGGTCAACAACACGCTTCTCGTCGCCGACGGCGTCCACGAGCCCGATTTTCTCTCGGTCATCGCGGCTTCCGCGGCGCTGCACATCAGCGAAATTCCGTTCATGGGTCCGATCGGCGCCGTGCGCGTCGGCCGCGTGAACGGCGAGTTCATCGTCAACCCGACGCAGAAGCAGCGTCAGGAAGGCGATCTCGACCTTCTCTATTCCGGCACCAAGGACCGCTTCCTCATGATGGAAGGCGGCGCCAAGGAGATTCCGGAAGCCGACTTCCTCGCCGCGCTCAAGTTCGGCCAGGAGACGGTCGCCAAACTCGTCGCCATCCAGGAAGAACTCCGCGCCAAACTCGGCAAGGCGCCCAAGGTCGTCGTCGACGGCGACAACTGCCGCAAGGACCTGCTCGACGCCGCGCGCGCCGCGTTCGGCGACAAACTCGCCGAAGATCTCACGATTCCCGGCAAGCTCCTTCGTCAGGACACGGTGAACAACACCAAGGCCGCCATGAAGGAGGAACTGCTCAAACAGTTCCCCGAAATGACCAACGAAGAGTTCCGCGCGATGGAAGACGAGCTCGAAATCGAGACCGTCCGCAAGAACGTCCTCGAACGCGGCAAGCGCATCGACGGCCGCGGCTTCGACGACATCCGTCCGCTCTCCGCACAGGTCGGCGTGCTTCCGCGCGTCCACGGTTCGGCCGTGTTCAACCGCGGTGAAACGCAGTCCCTCGGCATCGTCACGCTCGGCACGAGCAAGGACGCCCAGGAGATCGACGCCATCACCGGCGGCCAGACTTCGAAGCAGTTCTACCTCCACTACAACTTCCCGCCCTACTGCACGGGCGAAGTCGGCCGTCTCGGCACGACCGGCCGCCGCGAAATCGGCCACGGCAACCTCGCCGAGCGCGCGCTGCTCCCCGTCGTTCCGGAGAACTACGATTACGCCATCCGCATGGTGTCCGAGATCATGGGTTCCAACGGCTCTTCGTCGATGGCCACGATCTGCGTCGGCACGCTCGCGATGATGGACGCCGGCGTTCCGATCAAGAAGCCGGTCGCCGGCATTTCCTGCGGCCTGTTCACGACCAAGGACGAATCCAAGGCGATTCTCGTCACCGACATCCTCGGCGCCGAAGACCACTGCGGCGACATGGACTTCAAGATCGGCGGCACCCGCGACGGCATCACCGGTTTCCAGGTCGACCTCAAGATCCGCGGCCTCACGTGGGATCTGGTCGAGAAGGCCATCGAGCGCGACCGCGTCGCCCGCATGAAGATCCTCGATTTCATCGAGTCCGTCATTCCCGCGCCCCGCGCCGAACTCGCGCCGACCGCGCCCCGCATCAAGACGATCCAGATCAACCCCGAGAAGATCGGCGCTCTCATCGGCCCCGGCGGCAAGAACATCCGCGCCATCTGCGCTCTTTCCGGCGCCCAGATCGACATCGCCGAAGACGATTCCGGCAAGGTCTCGATTTTCGCGACGAGCGGCGACTCGATGGATTGCGCGCTGCGCGAAATCAACAAGTGCTGCGCCGAACCCGAAGAGGGAATGCTCTACGAGGGCACGGTCACGGGCATCAAGGAATTCGGCGCTTTCGTCGAAATCCTCCCCGGAATCGACGGTCTCTGCCACATCTCCGAATTCTCCGACAAGTTCCTCAAGAGCATGGAAGGTGTCTGCAAGGTCGGTGACAAGATCTGGGTCAAGTGCCTGGCCGTCGACGAACGCGGCCGCATCAAACTCTCCCGCAAGGCCGCCGTCGCCGAGATGGACGCCAAACAGGAAAACGCCTGAAATTTTTTCCAAATATGAAAAACACCAAAAATACCGCCTGCAAAAAGGCTCCCTCCGTCAAGAAGACGGTCGCCGCTCCCGCGGTGAAGAAGGCCGCCGTCGCCCGCAAGGCCGCCAAGGTCGTCGCGCCCGCGCCGGCGAAGAAACCCGAAACCAAAGGTTGCATCAAAACCGAGCGCATCGTGCTCACGATCAGCGCCGAATCCGGCAGCAAGGTCTATCTCGCCGGTTCTTTCAACAACTGGAACGAAACCGAGCTCCAGATGACCGAAAAGGGCAGCACCGGCGTGTTCAGCACGTCCGTCACTCTCGCCCCCGGAATCTACGAGTACAAGTTCATCATCAACGGCGTGTGGGTGCTCGACCCCAATCCCGATCGCGATTGGACCCAGAACGCTTTCGGTACGCTCAACAGCGTGCTTCGCGTCGGCTGATCGAACTTTTCACCGGCAATCCGAAAACCGCTCCTTCCGGGGCGGTTTTCTTTTTTTTCGAAAAGTTTTTCAAGTTAAATGCAAAAAAGGCCGTCGTCCGCGAGCCGGCGCATTCGAGATCTATGAAACATTGCGTGAGCGACCGCGATCGATTGCAATCGACCGCGAACGATCTGGCTTTCATCATCCGATGCCCGTGTCCGCCGAATCGATGATTCAAGGAACGGTCCGTTCGGCACAGCGGTGGCGACGGCCTCGCGGATTGAACTTTTTTCAATACGCGTCTTTGACCACGCGCCTCCGTTCTTTTCCGTGTGAACATCCCGTTGACATCCGTTTTCCGGACCTGATGCGGCGTGATTTGACCGCCGGACGCGGCTTTGCTAGGGTTGCCGCAAACACCAAAAATCAACCATGAAATCAACGATTTCTTTTTGTCTTGCGGTTCTGGCGTCCGTTGTTTCGGCCGGCGAACGGCGTTTCAATCTCGCGGAGCAGCCCCCGAAGGGCGGGCGTTTCAAAACCCCCGCCGATCTCGTGTGGCCGGCGAATCCGGGCGAGGGCGACGTCTGTCTTTGGGCGGACGACCGCATGGCCGCGCTTTCGATCACGATCGACGACAATTGCGCGCCGGACCATCAATGGTGGTTGGAACGCGCCGAAGAATTCGATCTGCCGCTCACGTGGTTTCTCATCACTGGCAAAGTCGGCGGCCGCAACGCGGGTTTCGACGGCACGTGGGACAAGTACCGTGAGCTGGCCGACGCCGGTCATTCCATCCAGTCGCACACCACCGATCACAATTCCAATCACAATGCGGGCCGGCAGCTGACCGAGGAAGAACTCGTCCCGATGTACCGTGATTCGCAGAGCGCCGTGAACGGAGAAATTTCCGGGCGGAAGTGTCTGGCCCTCGCTTATCCGCGCGGCGAATGCAATCGCGACGTCGCGGCGCGTTTCTACATCGCGGCGCGCGGAACCGTCGGCGTGCCGAACTCCGCCAACGCCATCGATTACATGTGCACCAACCTCGGCGGCATCAGCCGTGCGGCGGTCGAGATGATTCTGGACGGCCACACGGAACTCGGCCCGAAGTGGCTCGGCCCCAAGGCCTATCTCAAACGCGGCTGGACCGTCGGTCTGTACCATCTCGTCGCCCACGGCAAAACACCGGAAGAACAGGCCGAAGGCCGCGCCAAAGCGTACGAAGAACTCAAATACGTGGGAGAACGCCGCGCCGAACTCTGGTGCGGGACGTTCGTCGACGTCGCCAAATACGGGCAGGAGCGCGACACCGCGAAACTCGCCGTTGAATCTGCCGACGCGTCCAAAATCGTTTTCAGCCTCACCGACGACATGAAAGACGACGTTTTCGATTACCCGCTCACGGTGAAATTCCGTCTGCCGGACGATTGGACGGACGTCAAGGCCGTGCAGGGAGGCAAGCCCGTCAAGGCGGAATTCATCCGTCACGACGGCGCGCCTTACGCGCTCGTGCACGCGGTCCCGGATCGCGGCGCGACGGAGCTCACCCGGTGATTTTCAGCTCCGGTTCGCGGGGTCGTCGGGTTCATTGAGCAACCGTCGTGAACGCGGTTCCGACGGGCCGGAACCCGGCAAATCGCGCAATAACTCCGTTTTGTGCGGACCCGGTTTATTTAAGGCGAAAAAAATGCTAGAATGGGACGGCGTTATGAACACGGTTTACCATCGAATCGATTCGAGTTCGGGAAGCGTGGTGTCTCTTCGTGCGAGCGGAGTGAAATACCACGACCTGGCGGAAGTTTCTTCGCGCGGGCTGACATCGCTCGCTCAGGTGATCAAAATCGACGGCGAAAACGTCTCTCTTCAGGTGTTTTCAGGGGCCCGCGGCATCGCGACCGACGCCAGAGTGCGCTTTCTCGGCCGCGCGATGCAGGTGCCGTTTTCCGACAACCTTCTCGGCCGCGTTTTCGACGGCGGCGGAAATCCCCGCGACAACGGTCCGGTGCTCGCGGACGACCCGGTTCCCGTCGGCGGTCCTTCCGTGAACCCCGCCAAGCGCATCGTGCCGAAGCACATGGTGCGCACGAACATTCCGATGATCGACGTGTTCAATTCGCTCGTCGAATCGCAGAAGCTTCCGATTTTCGCCAAATCCGGCGAGCCGTACAACGAACTGCTCGCGCGCATCGCGCTGCAGGCCGAGACGGACGTCATCGTGCTGGGCGGCATGGGTCTGAAGAACGACGATTACCTTTATTTCCGCGACACTCTCGACGCTTCGGGCGCGCTTTCGCGCACCGTGATGTTCGTCCACACCGCCGCCGATCCGGTCGTGGAATGCACGCTCGTCCCCGATCTTTCGCTCGCCGTCGCCGAACAGTTCGCGCTGCGCGGCAAGAAAGTGCTCGTGCTTCTCACCGACATGACCAGTTTCGCCGACGCGCTCAAGGAAGTCGCCATCACCATGGAGCAGATTCCGTCGAACCGCGGCTACCCGGGCGACCTGTATTCACAGCTCGCCGCGCGCTACGAAAAGGCGGTCGACTTCGAGGGCGCGGGTTCCGTCACGATTCTCGCGGTCACCACGATGCCGGGCGGCGACGTCACGCATCCCGTTCCCGACAACACGGGCTACATCACCGAAGGCCAGTTCTATCTTTCCGGCGGCCGCATCGAGCCGCTCGGTTCGCTTTCGCGTCTCAAGCAGCAGGTCAACAAAGACACCCGCGCCGATCACCGCATCATCATGGACACGATGATCCAGCTCTTCGCGCAGTACCGTTCGACGCTTGAAAAACAGTCGATGGGCTTCCGCATGTCGCCGTGGGACGAGAAGCTGCTCAAATACGGCCGCCGCTTCGAGAACGAGATGATGGACATCTCCGTGAACATTCCGCTCGAAAAGGCGCTCGACCTCGGCTGGGACATTCTCTCCGACTGTTTCGAACCCGCGGAAACCGGCATCCGCACCGAAATGATCGAGCGCTTCTGGCCGAAACGCTGAATTGGATCGACGGATTTCCGATGGCACGGGTAAAGCTCACCAAGACCGAACTGAAAGCGCAGAAGGACGCCCTTGCGCGCTACCGCCGCTTTCTTCCGATGCTGCAGCTCAAAAAGTCGCAGCTTCAGGCGGAGCTCGTCTCGATGCGCACGAAGGCGGACGACCTCGTCCGCCGCCAGGATTCGCTGCTCGAATCGGTGTCCGGTTGGATAGGTCTGCTCGCCGACGAAAGCGCCGAAATACCGGTCGTTCTCGACCGCGTGCGCTCGCACACCGGCAACATCGCCGGCGTTTCGATTCCCGTGTACGATGGGGTCGACACGCATGTCCGCGAAACGGATCTTTTCGAGACCCCGGAGTGGATCGACGACGCCGCGCGCGCGGCGGGCGAACTCATCGGTCTGCGCGCCGCGCGCGACATCGCGCTCGAGCAGGTGCGCCTGATTTCCGAAGAACTGCGCACGACGTCGCAGCGCGTCAATCTCTTCGAAAAAGTGAAAATCCCCGAATGCCTTGAAAACATACGGGTGATAAACGTGGCTCTCGGCGATGCGCAGACGTCCGCCGTGGCGCGCGGCAAAATCGCCAAATCGCATCAGCGCGGTCTTTCCGTCGCACGTGCGGAGGAGGGGGCTTCGGCATGATCGTTCCGATGAAACACGCCGTCGTGCTCTGCCTCGCGTCCGGCCGTGCCGCCGCGCTTGAAGCGCTGGCGGAATTCGGTTTTCTCCACGTCGAGACCCGCGTCACCGAAACGCCGTCGATAGCCGACGCCTCCGCCGCGCTCGAGCGCGTGGACAGGGCCGCGCTCTGTCTGGCCGAAGCCGAACGCAAGGGAGACGATCTCGGGAAGGCGTTTCCCGTGGATCCGTCCGACGCCCAGCGCGCGGACGCCTCTTCTTTCTCGGGGCGAGTCTGCGCGCTCGCGTCCGATTACGTTTCCCGTTCGAAAACCCGCGAGGCGTTGCTCGCTTCGATCGCCCGGTACGCGCCGTGGGGCGATTTCGACCCGGAGAAGGCGGCCGGTCTCGCCGCGCGCGGCGTCAAGGTGACGCTCTTCGTTTCGCCGGCCGGCGGCGCGTGGCCGAGTCCGGACCGCGCCGCGGTCGCCATGCTTTCCCTCGACGGAAAATACGCTTACGGCGCGATTCTCGGCGAGCCGGGCGAACTTCCGACGGACGTGAAGACCGTGCCGCTGCCTTCCGAACCTCTTTCCGCCACCCGCGCCGGACTCGCCGAATGCGAGCGCGCGATGCGCGAGGACGCCGGCGCGATACGCGCTCTCGCCGCCGACCGCAAGGCTCTCGCCGCCGAACGCGAACTCGCCGCGGCGGACGGCAGCCGCGCCGTGGCCGAGGCCAATCTGCTTGAACACGGTCGCGTCGCCTGCATCGAAGGATGGGTGCCGGCCGAACGCGCCGGAGCGCTCGAGGAAACCGCCGCGAAAGAAGGCTGGGGCGTCGCGCTGCGCGATCCGGAGGAAGACGAAACGCCTCCGGTGCAGCTGCGTCCTCCGAAGCTGTTCCGCCCGATCGTCGCGCTGCTCGGCGCTCTGGACATTCTGCCGGCCTATTGCGAAACCGACATTTCCGTGCCGTTCTACTGCTTCTTCACGCTGTTTTTCGCGATGCTCGTGGGCGACG
>JAZUJQ010000305.1:0-2471 GCA_045642845.1 Kiritimatiellia bacterium | reverse complement strand
CGCCACGCCGTATGCGGTGGGGGGAAGGGTGATTTGGGAACCTTCGGCGCGGGCGTCCGGGGCTTTGCCGAGGGCCGCGTGCACGCGGGCGGCGACGTCCGGATCGGTGCCTTCCGCGAAATACTCTTTCGGCACGCCGATGCGGACGCCTTCGAGCGAGGCGTTCTCCAGCGCGGCCAGATAATCCGGGACCGGCTTGTCGAGCGTCGTCTGGTCGTGCTTGTCGACGCCGGCGATCGCGCCGAGCAGGAGCGCGGCGTCTTTCACGTTTTTCGTTATCGGGCCGGCCTGGTCGAGCGACGAAGCGAACGCGGTGATTCCGTAGCGCGAAACGCGCCCGTAGGACGGTTTGAGGCCGACGCATCCGCAGAATGACGCGGGGGCGCGGATCGAGCCGCCGGTGTCGGTGCCGGTCGCGGCGACGGCGATGCCGCCGGCGACGGCCGCGGCGCTGCCGCCCGACGAACCGCCGGGCGTGCGCGTGAGGTCGGCGGGGTTGTGCGTGACCTTGAAAGCGGAGTGTTCGGTCGTCGAACCCATCGCGAATTCGTCCATGTTGAGACGGCCGGCCATGACGGCGCCCGCGGCTTTGAGCCGGGCGGTGACGGTCGAGTCGAACGGGGCGATGTAGCCTTCGAGAATGCGCGAAGCGCAGGTGCACGGCTGCCCGGTCACGTTGAAAATGTCCTTCATCGCGACGGGGACGCCGAGCAGCGGGGCGTTTTCGCCGGCGGCCAGCCGGGCGTCCGCTGCGGCGGCGTCGCGCAGCGCGCCTTCTTCATCGAACGTGAGGTACGCGCCGATGGCGCCGTCTTTTTCGTGAACGGCGTCGATCACCGCGCGCGTGAGTTCCACCGAGGAAAAATCGCCGCGACGGAGCGCGGACGCGGCTTCGGATGCGGTGAGGGATGAAATGTCGGGTGCGGCCATCGGTTCACTCCACGATTTTGGGTTGACGGAATTCGCCGTGCGCGCGGTCGGCGTCGGCGGCGAGATCCATGGCGGCGTCATGGGGGAGCGAGGGCTCGACGACGTCCTCGCGCAGCGTCGCCGCCACGGGCTGGCCGTAGGGCGAGGGTTCCACGCCGGTCAGGTCGAGTTCGGAAAGCTTGTTCACGTACGCGACGATCGGTTCGAGATCTTTCTGGAGACGCGCCTGTTCCTCTTCGGAAAGTTTGAAATGCGCCAGCTCGCAGATGTGCGAGACGTCGATTGAAGATTTTTCGTTCATGCCTTGTATTCTACCATAACGCGGTGTGTCAGACTTCCACGAGTCCGGTCGGGTAGGGCGGAAGGTGGATTTTCACGGAATCGGCGATGCCGCGCCGTTCCAGCGCCTCTTTCGCCGAGTTGAACGCGACGCCGGGCGTGTTGCAGTCGCGGCTTATGTGGAACGGAACCACGTGGCGCAGTCTGGACGTCGCCACGTCGCAAAGCACGTCGTGCGCCTGATCGTTCGAAAGGTGTCCGCTGCGTCCGCTGATGCGCTGGATGAGGCTGAACGCGCGGTCGGAGTTGAGGAGCATTTCGTGATCGTGGTTGAATTCGAGCAGCAGCGCGTCGCAGTCGCGGAGATGTTCGCGCACCATCATCGGCGCTTCGCCCAGGTCCGTGGCCAGCCCCAGTCTGGCGTCGCCGGACGAAAGCGTGAAGCCCACGGGGTCCACGGCGTCGTGAGGCACGGCGAACGGCTCGACTCCGAGGTCGCCGACTTCGAACCCGCATCCGGGCGCGAAGACGTTCCACTCCCAGTCGCAGGCGTTGTTTTTGGAAAAACGGCGGCAGACGGCGTCGCACGTCAGTTCCGTGGCGTAGACCGGGACGCGGCGGCGTTTCTGCATCACGTCGAGGGCGCTGACGTGATCCGAGTGATCGTGCGTGACGAGAACGGCCTGCACGTCCTCCATGCCGCGTCCGCACGCCGCGAGCGCGGCGTTGATCGCTTTCATGTTGGAACCGGCGTCGATCAGCAGTCTGGTCTTTTCCGTTTCTATGTAAGTGCAATTGCCCTGGCTGCAGCTGAAAAGGACGGCGAACTTCATTGCTCGGGGGTTTCCGTCGGCAGCAGAGAGCGCAGATGCACCGTCGCTCCGGACGGGGTTTTCACGCGCAGGACGTCCGGCGAGGTGCCTTCGGGAGTTTTGGAAATTCCGGGTTTTCCGGCTTTAACAACGATCGGGCCGTCGTCTTTTTCACGCGAGGGCGCCGGGACGGCGGCGGGCGCTTCGGACCCGGCTTCCGGACCGGACGCGGAATCGGGCGCACCGTCGGATCCGGACGCGGCCGGCGTGACCGGCGCTTCCGCACCTTCCCCGTTTTTCAGGGGCGCGGCTTCGCGCTGCGGGGCGCCGCGTCCGACCGGGTTTTGCAGACGTATCTTTCTGGCTTCCTCTTCGGCTTTGAACGCGGCTTCGCGTTCGGCCTTGATGGGCGTCGAGTAAATTCCGTTGGCGGGTTTCGCCGACACGGGC
>JAZUJQ010000304.1:0-1961 GCA_045642845.1 Kiritimatiellia bacterium | reverse complement strand
GCGACGCGTTGCTTCTGGCCGCCGGAAAGCGTGACTCCGCCCTGCGCCACGGACGTGGCGTAACCGTCCGGAAACGCCGATATGAACCCGTCCGCCTGCGCCGTCGCGGCCGCGGCGCGGACCTCTTCGTCGGTCGCCGCCGGGTCGCCCCAGCGTATGTTGTCGGCGATCGAACCGGAAAAGAGCACTGGGCTCTGCTGCACGACACCCATCGACGAACGCAGGGCCTTGAGGGAACGGTTCCGGACATCGGCGCCGCCGACCTCGACCGAACCGTCGGCGACGTCGTAGAACCTGGCGATGAGCGACAGCAGGGTCGACTTGCCCGAGCCGGTGCCGCCGATGACGGCGAGGCGTTCGCCCGGCGCGACCGAAAACGACACGTGTTCCAGGACCGGACGCTCGCCGTTTTCGTAGCGGAAAGTGACGTCGTCGAACCGCACCGAACCCGCGGCGACCGGGGAATCGTCCGCGCCGTCGCGTATTTCCGGAACCGAATCCAGCACCTCGGCGACGCGGCGCGCCGAAATCATGGCGCGGGAGAAGTGCATCACGTGGAACGAGAGCATGACAAGCGACATCATGACCTGCGTGGACCAGTTGACGACGGCCGCGACCTCGCCGACCTTGACCAGCCCGGCGGCCGCGTCGCGCGCCGCGATGAAAATGATCGCCACGACGGTGAGGTGCTGGACGAACCCGAGGCACGGCCCGAGCGCGGAATGCAGGATTCCGGACGCGAAATCCGTCTTGAAAAGCGCCTCGTTGCGTTCGGCGAAACGGGCGTCCTCGAAATCCTCGTTGGCGAACGCCTTCACGACGCGTATCGCGGCGAGCGACTCCTGCATGGCCGACGAGAGCGCGTCGGTGCGGACCTGCCGTTCGCGGAACAGCGGAATCATCCTGCGCATGAAACGCACCACGAGGAACGAAAGCACGGGCGCCGAAACGAGGAGCGGGACGGAGAGGCGCCAGTCGGTGGAAACGACCAGCCAGATGCTGCCGCACAGCAGCATCGGCGTGCGCAGAAGCATGCGCGTGAACATGACCACCGTGAACTGCAGCGTGGAGACGTCGTTCGTCATGCGCGTCGTGAGCGAACCGGCGGTGAAACGGTCGGCCTGCGAGAACGACAGGCGGACGGAGGACGAAAACAGCGCCCTGCGCAGCGAATCCCCGAACCCGAGCGCGGCGAAACTCGAAAACACCGTGCATGCGCAGCCGCCGAGCGACCCGAAGAACGCGAACGCCAGCATCTTCCAGCCGATGGCCCGGATGGCCTCCGGATCGCACGCCGCCACGCCCTCGTCCACGATGCGCGACATGAAAAGGGGCTGCTGCAGGTCCATGCGCGCCTCGACGAACATCGCCACGGGCGCGAGGACCATCCAGAACCAGTACGGTTTGAGCAGACGGAACAGATTTCTCATGCGGCTTGCCGCCGAAACTACCAAACGGAGGTGTCCCGGTCAACTTGACCCCACCCCCCCTTTTTGAGATACTTACGCGCCCAAACACACCTCTTATGGATGAAAGAACTCCTGTCATGTCAGCTTTGTCCCCGTTCGTGCGGCGTGAACCGCCTCGCGGGCGCGCTCGGATATTGCCGTGCGGGGGCGGAGCCGAAGGTGTTCAGATGGGGTCCGCACCACGGGGAGGAGCCGCCGGTTTCCGGCGTCCGGGGATCCGGGGCGGTGTTCTTTTCGCACTGTCCGCTCGGCTGTCTTTACTGCCAGAACCATCCGTGGACTTCCGGCGGAGCCGGGGAAACCGTTTCGACGGTCCGGCTCAAGGAGATTTTTCTCGAACTCGCCGCGGCGGGGTGCCACAACTGGAATCTCGTCACTCCGGAGCCGTGGCTGCCGTTCATCGCGGAAGCGGGCCGCGCGGCGCGCGCCGAAGGTGCGGACCTTCCGTTCGTCTTCAATACCAGCGCGTACGTCCGCCTCGAAGCGGCGCGC
>JAZUJQ010000303.1:0-1652 GCA_045642845.1 Kiritimatiellia bacterium | reverse complement strand
CCGCCCCCACGTCCGGTGACCCCCCCTTCCCCGCACTTCTTTTCAAGCGCCGAACGAAGGTCGAGCAGATAATTCGAGAGCGCGCTGCGGGCACCGAAGTCTTCGGCGACGACGCGCAGCGAGCCGTCCTCGCTGCGCGTTTCGGGAACCGCTGTTCCGACGATTCTGCGTATTTCATCGCGGCGCGTCGCGGAGGAGTCCTCCGCGAACGCGGAAAACGCGCACGCCGCGGACGCGGCGCAGAGCAGCGGAAGCGCGGTTCGCATCAGGTCAGCACTCGTAGACCGAGGCGACGTCGGACGCGGTCAGCGCGCCGAAGTGTGCGGCGATGGCCTTGTCGTACGCGGCGGTGTGCGCGAACGCCTTCTGCATCAGCCGGAAACGAGTCGCGAGCGAAATCCGTCCGCCGTTGGCCTTGAGCTCGTCGACGATCGCCGGATATTCCGAAGGATCGGTGACGGACGCCACGCGGATGTAGTTCTTCGCGGAAGCGCGGCACATGCACGGACCGCCGATGTCGATGTTGGAGCGGCACTCTTCGGGCGAGACGCCGGGTTTGGCGGACACCTTTTCGAACGGATAGAGATTGCACACGACCATGTCGATCTCGGACGCGCCGGTGCGAGCGAGGTCCGCCAGATGGGCGTCGTTGTAATGCTCGCCGAGCAGACCGAGGTAGATCTTGAAGTCGAGCGTCTTCACGAGTCCGCCCTGCATTTCGGGCTGGCCGGTGTACGACGAAACCTGGGACAGGCATTCGCCGGCCGCGGGACCGAGCGCTTCTTCAAGCGCCTTGTACGTGCCGCCGGTCGAGAGGAATTTCACGCCCGGGCAGGCCTCGCGGAGCCCGGCGACGAACGGCGCCAGACCGGTTTTGTCGAAGACGGAAACGAGAACGGTGCGGATCGCGACGCGATCGTCGATTTTGCTGACGTTGTTGAAAGCCATTTTAACTTCCTTTCAGTAAGAAGGCACGCGGGGTCCCGCGGGCCTTCGTCACAAGTCCGTTCAGTCGCGGAGATTCTTGTGGTACTCCGTGTGGAGCAGGTGGTGCGCCTTTTCCGAACCGGGCTCGCCGAGGAATTCGGCGTAGAGCTTCTTGATGTCGGGGTTCTCGTGCGAGAGACGGACCGTCTTGCCGGCGTCTTCCGCGTAGAGTCCTTCCATGCGCTGCTGCAGGGTTTCGGAGCGCTCGCCCTTGATGAAGGGCTGTCCGCCGCCGTTGATGCAGCCGCCCGGGCAGGCCATGATTTCGATGGCCTGGAAGCGGTTGCGGTCGGCGCGGACCATGTCGAGCACCTTGCGGGCGTTGCCGAGGCCGGAGCAGACCGCCGCGTTGACGACGACTCCGGGCGCGACTTCGACCTTCGCTTCCTTGACGCCGTCGAGACCGCGGACCGCGCGGAAGTTGATCGCGTCGCCGGAAAGGTTCTCGCCGGTGAGCATCGTGTGCACGCTGCGGAGAGCGGCTTCGAGCACGCCGCCCGTGACGCCGAAGATGACGGCGGCGCCGGTGGATTCGCCGAGCGGGCTGTCGTACTCGGAATCCACGAGGTTGGCGAGGTTGACGCCGGCTTCGTGGAACATGCGGACGAGTTCGCGGGTCGTGACGTCGTATTCGACGTCGCGCACGCCGTCGCGGGTGAATTCGG
>JAZUJQ010000302.1:0-3477 GCA_045642845.1 Kiritimatiellia bacterium | reverse complement strand
TTTTTAGCCATGACTTTATGTGGGGTTTTGAGTTTTTAAATCATTTTCCGGCGCGCTTGCAGGCGGCGAGGATCGCCAGCGCGATTTCGGCCGACGTGTTTTTGGCGGGCGCCGGGGCCTTCGGCTTGGCCGGCTCCGGATCGGGAAGCATGTAAGCCAGTTTCGGCGAAACTTTCGAGAGGCCCATCATCACGACGATGAGAAGGACCAGAAACGCGAACACCGTCGCCATGCCGACGAACATGAGGAACAACGATTGGGTGATTACTTCAGGCATTTTTTCTGCACTCCGGATTTGGGTGAAAACATTGCGGTGCCATTATACGCATTTCAACGTTCGAAAACAAGCGCACCCGGCGCGCCGCGCATCGTCTTCCGTTACGCCGAGCGCAAAGCGCAGCCGGAACGCGATCCGGTTTTCCGGAAAACGGGCGGTTCAGTTTCCGATTCCGTGCAAGGCGCTCCACAATTCGTTGTAGAACGTTTTGTCGGCTCCGCTGAACCTGTTTTCGAAACCTTCGAGCTGATTGAACGTGGACTGCGCCACGTCGCGCTGTCCGTTTTCGAGAAACGCACGCGCCAGATGCAGATGCGCGACATGTGAATCCGGCTTGATTTTCAGCGCGCGGCGGAAGGCGTCGATCGCCTCGCCCGGCTTGTCCTGTTCGAGCAGAACCATGCCGTAGGTATCCCAGATTTCGTTCACGTTCTCGTTCAGTTCAAACGCCGAGCGGCACAGATCCGCCGCACGGTCGAGTTCGCCGAAATGAAGTTCGGTGTACGCGAGGTCGCCCTTCGGCAGCGCGCTTTCCCAATTGCGTTCGGAGCGTTCCAGATACGAACGCGCGGAATCCCACTTCCCTTCCGACAGCGCCAGGCTGCCCATCACGTAATTCGCGAAGCCGTGCATGGGGTTAATGCGCAGCAGCTCCATGGCGTGATCGCGGGCTTCGACGCGGTCCACCAGACCGTAATCGAGGCGAAGCAGCTGTTCGAGGACGGCCGGGACTCCGGGCGTGGACTTGTTGGCTATGCGGAACTCGCTGCGGGCGTCGGCGTAATCGCGGTTGAGCAGATGGTACGCGCCCGTGGCGATCGCGCCCTGGAACGTGCGCACGTCCGGATTTTCGCGCAGTTTGTCGGAAATCAACCTCATCTCATGCAGCAGCGACGCCCGATCGGCCGAATCGGCCGCGGCGTCGCCGTACTCCGCGGCATACGTCGTGAACATCGAAAGCAGCGCATCCGGATCGTTCGGCGAGTCTTTGAGGATGTCGTCGATGAAGCGGCGGGCGCCCGCGGCGTCGTCGCGTTCGATCATCAGATTCGCTTCTTCGCGCAGAAGCATGCGCTGCGGGACTCCGAGCCCGCGCAAACGGACGAGTATCGATTCGGCCTTTTCCGTCGAGCCGGTGGAAAGGTGCACGTGGAGCAGACCGACGAGCGCGGAAACGTTGTTCGTGTTCGACTCGAGGGCCTGCGTGTAGTAATCCTCGCTTTCGGCGACGTCTCCGCGGCGCGCGTGGATGTTCGCCATCGTCAGCAGGATCGGCATGCGGCGCGATTCGCGGCCCGTGGTGTCGCGCAACGCGGAATCGAGGGTGCGCAGCGCGATCGGGGTCTGCCCGCTCATCGCCCACGACCAGCCGAGGAACGCGAACGCCTCCGGAGAAGCGACGTAGCCCTGGGAACGGGAAAGTTCCCATATCTGGATCGGACGTTTGAGCGAGGCGCGGAAGTCGTCGAGCTCCTTCTTGATCCGTTCGGTTTCTCCGGGGTCCGCCAACTCCGGATTTTTCGAAAGCGCCGAATGCAGGTTGAGCATCACCGAAACGTTGCCGGGATCGAATCCGTGCACCGTGCGGTAGAGTTCGAGCGCATCGCCGAGCCGGTCGCACGTCTCCATGTAGTACCCGAGGTTGTTGCCGACGAACGCGATGCGGCGGCGGACGCTTCCGGCGAGCGCCTTGGTGCCGTCCGACGTTTTTTCCGAAACACCGTCGAGCAGCGAGACCATTTTGTCCGCGAAACCGTTGAACCAATCGCGGTTCGCCGTGAGCACGTTTCCTCCCGAGCCTTCGGAATCCTCGATGTCCGCGCTTTCAGAAGCGCCCAGGAACAGCAGTCCTTTCGGGTAAACGCGGTACGGGCCGATGTTCCAGAGGTCCGGGAAAAACGTGAGCGCAAGATCGGCGCCGGCGCGTCCGTCCGCGCCGATGTACTCCTGCAGAAACGAGAACGGCCCGAGATCGAGCGCGTTGCGCAAGGTGGCGTTGTCGAGGCGTTCGCGCAGCAGACGGCGCCCGATTTCGGTGGACGCTTCGGCGAGCGAAACGACGGTGACGTCCAGACCGCGTTCCATGGCGCGCAGACGGAACAGATCGTCGAACACGCCGTCCGTGACGAGCAGACGGCGGCCGGAAAGACCGTCGAGCGTCTGGTCTATGTACACGCGGATGAACTTCGTGTTGCGCGCGTCGGCGTCTCCGTAACTGCCGTTCGCTTCGCAGAACAGCAGAACCGCGACGACGCAAAGCGTGAACGCGCGCACGATCCGGCCGCACCGCCTGACGATCGCGCGCACGCGCTCGGAGCGCGCGGAATCCGGGCCGTCGTCGTCGGAATCCGGCCGATGGAGAACCGCGGGGGAAGCGTCTGACGCTTCGTCCGCGCCGTCATCCGCATCCGCGGCCTCCACGGGACGCGATTCGCTCAGAAACAGCATCTGCTGGCGGATCACGATCGCGCAGTAACCGGCCGTCATGGCCGCCAGCGCGTACGAAAACACCTGCTCGGCGCGCATGCCGAACATGCGCCACGGCGAATAACGGCTGTTGAGCAGCACCACGAGCACTGTCGCCACGATGGCCGCGTTGAGAAGCCGCATCGGAGCGCTCGACTCGCCGTTCAAGGAACGGTGCACGACGCTGATCCACGCCAGAAACGGCAGCGTGACCAGCCCGAAGATGATGAGCCAGCCGACGTTGGAGAACGCCGCCTTCGCGCCGTTGAAAAGTTCTTCGAAAACGATTTCCATCACCCGGCCCGGGCCGGAATACTTCATCAGTTCGAACCCCTCGCTTCCGGTGAACGTCAGCACTGAAAGCGCGACGCCCGCCGTGAAGGCGACGGCGAACGCGCCGCCCGCGATCCCGAGCGTTCTGACGCCGTCGCGGTCGCTGCGGAGCGACTGGAAGATCACGCCGACGGCGAACAGCGGGAGAAACTGCAGGAAGGACGGCGACTGGCTGGAAAACAGCCCGTAAACGGCGGACAGCGCCACGGCGCGGCGCACGGCGTCGTCGCCGAAATACAGGAGCAGCTCGTATCCGCAGAGCAGCATCGCGAGCAGGTAGAGCGAACTCGGGGTCACGCGCGACGACATGGCCCAGAACGGCGCTGACAGACCGAGCGACAGCGTGGCGATCGCTCCGCCGAACACCGCCGAATGTTCGCCGCGCCGCGCGCCGTCTTCGA
>JAZUJQ010000301.1:0-1739 GCA_045642845.1 Kiritimatiellia bacterium | reverse complement strand
GCCGTTCAAACCGGCGCCGACGAGGTCCGAGTGCGTCGCGCGCGCCGAGAACGAAACGTCCGCGGCGATGCGGAACCCTTCGCGGCGGAGCGGGAACCGCGCCACGGCGCGCGGCGCGCCGGCCGGGACGTCGGGCAGCGTGGCGGCGTAGTCACCGATCCACGAGGCCGGGGCGTCGTCCGTCACCGCGGCGGAGAACCGGGCGCGCGAGAAGATGCGGTCGCGCAGCGCGGCGAGCTTCGCCGGCAGCGCGGCGAACGACGCGTCGTCGGAATCGTCGAGCGCCTGGAAGAACCGCAGCGCCTCGACGCCGTGCACGTGTTCGCGCACCGCCTGAACGGCGCTGAACGACGCGTTGGTGCGCTGCACCGCGGCGGCGGTGCCGTTGCGGAGAACCGCGTTTTCGCCGTCGCGGCGGATCTGGTGCACGAGATCGCGGAGGGCTTTGACGTCGTCGAAACGCGTGCGGCCGAGAACTTCGGAGGCGAGTTCGGGAATGTTGTCTTTGAGCGGCGAGAGCGCCGCGCCTTTCACGGTGAAGAACGTCACGGCCTTGTTCCGGTCTTCATCGGGCTGGAAGCTCTGGACGGAGAACGAAAGCCGGCCGAGGCGCGCCATGATTTCGGCGTTGAGCGCGACGGTGTCGAAGTTTTCCGTGGGGAGTTCCGTGAGAATGTCGGAGAGCAGCCGCGCGAGGCGGAGCTCGTCCGGGGAGAAGTCCGAGACGTCGAAGAAATACGTGGCGTAGGTGATGCCGTTCGTGTCGACGTGGGGGCGGAACACCTTGACCCCGCCAGCGGTTTCCCCGACCGCGGGAACGGTTTCGACGTCCTCCGGGATGTCGGAGCGCGACAGGACCGGGAGCGTCGCTTTGCAGGCGGGATCGTCCGGCTTTTTCTGCGCTTCGTGGAAGGCGGCGGTGGCGGCGACGGTTTCAGCGGTTTTTTCCGGCGTCCAGGACGCTTTTATCGCGGCGAGTTCCGCGGCGTCGGCCTCCGCGCGTTCCTTGCCGAGCGTCGCCGACGGCATGAGACGGACGGCCGCGCGGTGCGGGTTGCCGAGGATCGCTTCGCGCATGAATTTTTCGCACGCGCCTTCGTCGATCGCCTTGCGGACTTCGGCGAACACGGCGTCGGTGCGGAACGCGTCGGCGGGATCGCCGCCGTAAAGCCAGGTGTCGTAGGCCGCGCTCATGAAAGCGATGCCGCGCGGAGAAGTGCCGGAGTCGCATTCGCGCACGCCGAATTCGAGATTGGCCAGCATGGAATGCAGGCGTTTGCGGTCGAAGCCGGCGGCGACGGTTTCCTCGATCGTTTTGCGGGCGAGTCCGCGCACTTCGTCGACGTCTTCCTCGCGGACGTCGTCGATGTGCATGACGTACGCGGTCTGCTGGAGCGTTTCGACGTCGAAACTGACGCTGCTGCAGAGCTTGCGGTCGAGCAGCGCCTTGCACAGCGGAGAATCGTTCGTTGCGGTGAGGTAGCGCAGCGCGAGGGTCAGCGCGACGCGCTGCACGCGGTCCCTGTAATCCCCGTGCACCCAGCCTTCGGCGAGCATGACTTTTCCGGCGGGGTCTTCGTCCGGACCGATTTCGTACGGGACGACGCGTTCCGGCGGCGCAACGGGTTTCTGGTACGGTATCGGCGGAACCGGCGCGGTGCGCCCGAACGGCGCGATGAACGAGTCGATTTTGGAAAGCGCGGCGTCGATGTCGACCATGCCGTCCAGGAAAACGAACG